>JBBQXR010000394.1:0-3184 GCA_038209455.1 Acidimicrobiia bacterium | reverse complement strand
CGTACCCGCAACGCGACAATCCGGGGTCGATGCCCAGGACCGGGCCGGTAGGGTCGAACACGAGTTCGTACGCTACCCGTCGTGTCGGTTCAGCGCGTGGACCGCCGCCGCAGCCACCACACCATGAGGGTGGCCACGAGTCCCACGCCCACGAGCGGCAGCAGACGCTTGAGAATCGGTGAGCCGCCCATTTCGAGCAGGTCGACGGGCGTCGCTTCCGGCGAGTTGATGGTCCGCACCGTGGTCGCTTCGCCAGTTGCCTGGTGACTCCCGGTGCCGTTCGTGGTCGGGGGCCCGGAGAGCGCCGGGTCCTGCACATCGACGGGTGTCGCCGCCTCGGACTCGTCGGCCGCCACCAGATCGACCACGGGACCCGACAGCACGTCGCGTTCGAGATTCTCGACGAACTGCGCGAGCAACTTGGCCGAGACGTCGGCCATAACCCCCCGCCCGAACTGCGCCACCTTGCCGGTGATCGACAGGTCGGTCGCGACATTCACACTGGTGCCCGAACCGTCGGCGGTGAGGGTCATCGTGATCGTGGCGCTCGCGTTGCCCTGGCCGCGCGTGTCCCGGCCGGAACCGACGATGACCGCGACGTGGGTGGCGTCGTCACGCGACTCGAAGTGCGCGGCGCCCTTGTACTGGGCGGTGATCGGGCCGACCTTCACCTTGACGACCCCGCGGTACTCCTCCCCCTCGATCTCCTGGAGCTGGGCACCGGGCAGACACGGCGCGATCCGCTCGATGTCGAGCAGGACCCGCCAGGTGGCGTCGACCGGCAGGTCGACCCGGAAGGTGTCTTCGATCTCCACTCAGTTCTCCATCTCTCGCAGCAGTCGGGCCAGATCATCGACCGTGTCCACATCGTCGGGCCGGCCGGTCCCGTCACAGTCCACGTCGGTGACGTCGACCGCATCCATCAGCGTCCGGGCGCCGACGTCCCCGCGCAGCCGGAGCACCGCGGGCCAGTGTTCCCGACCGATCAGCACCGGATTCTGGCGTTGACCTGCGTAGGTGGCGACGGCGAAGGACGCGCCGGCATCGTAGGCGGCTGCCAACCGGCGGTACGCGTCCGGACCGACGAAGGGTTGATCGGCGAGTCCCACGCAGACCGCACCGACCTGGCGCCATCCGGTCAATGCCCGCACCAGTGCGCGGAGGCTGTGCGCGATGCCGAACCGGGCCGCGTACGCCTGGACGACGTCGACGCCCGCCGGCAACACCGTTTCGATCGGACCGGCCCGCGGTCCCACGACCGTCAACACCGGTCGCAGCCCCGACACCATCGCTGCGTCCACCGCACGGCGTACGAGCGGCACCCCGCCGAGATCGGCGAGGACCTTGCCCCCGCCGAAGCGTTCGGCCCGACCGGCCGCGAGGATCCCGATCGCGACCTGCCGCCCCGACGCGCTCAGGCGATCGCCTCCAACGCCCGGCGCGTGAGCACGCGGGCGAGGTGGCTCCGATACTCGGGCGTGGCGTTGATGTCCGACGACGGCTCGGTGCCCTCCGCCGCGGCCTCGGCCGCGTCGGCGATCATCGCGCCACCCGCCAGGGCCGACTCCACGCCGGACGCGCGTAGCGGTGTCGAACCCATGTTGACGAGCCCGACGCGGGTCGTGCCGTTCGCCTGCACCGCCACCGCACCGACGATCGCCCAGTCCTGGGCGCGCCGGTTGAACTTCTGGTACGAGAAGTGATTCGCGCCGGTCTTGGGGACCCGGATCTCGGTGAGTAACTCGTCGGGCGCGATCGCGGTCTCGAGGAACCCGGTGAAGAAGTCGGTCGCAGCCACGATGCGCTCGCCGCCCGCACCCCGGATCACGAAGTCGGCGTCGAGTGCGAGCAGCACCGCCGGCAGGTCGCTGGCCGGATCGCCGTGGGCGACCGAACCGCCGATCGTGCCGCGGTGACGGACCTGGTTGTCGCCGACCTCGGCGGCCACCGCCCGCACCACGCCGCAGTCGGTCGCGAGCAATGGATCGGTTTCCAGGTCGCGGTGACGCGTGAGGGCGCCGATCGCGACGTGGTCGCCGCCGTCGCGTACGTACCGCAGATCGGAGAGGCGACCCGCGTCGACGAGCACGCTCGGCACCGCGAGGCGCAGCTTCATCAGCGGCAGCAACGACATTCCACCCGCGATGATCTTGGCCTCGTCACCGTGTTCGGCGAGCGCCGCGAGCAGAGCCTCGACCGAATCGGCCCTGACGTAGTCGAAGGGCGCGGGGATCATCGGGCCGCCTTCGTCGCTTGCAGCGCGTCGGCCGCACTGAGCACCGCGGCCACGATGTTCTGGTAGCCGGTGCACCGACAGAGGTTGCCCTCGAGGCCGAGCCGCACCTCGCGGTCCGTGGGGTTCGGGTTCTCGTCGAGGAACCCGACGGCGGCCATCACCATGCCCGCCGTGCAGTATCCGCACTGGAGGCCGTGCTCCTCGTGGAACGCCTGCTGCACTGCATGCCAGTTGGGTCCGTCGGCCAGACCCTCGATGGTCGTGACACTCGCCCCGTCGGCCTGCGCCGCCAGCATCGTGCACGACTTCACCGACTCACCGTCGACCAGGATGGTGCACGCCCCACAGCTCGACGTATCGCACCCGATCTTCGTCCCCGTCAGCCCACACGACTCGCGTACGTACTGCACGAGCAGCGTGCGCGGCTCCACGTCATGGGCCTGAGCGGCACCGTTCACCGTCATCGCGATCTGCATGCCCGGATCATGCCACCTGATGGCTCGACGGCGGATCTCCCGCTCCGAGCCGTGGGCCCCCACGTTTCACATCTGACTTTCGTCCGTTCCGGTACCGCCTCGGTACACCAGCGCACAACGGTCGGCCGGTGCACCAAGCGTCGAGGCGAACCGACACCCAGGCGCGGTCATGACGCCCCGACTCGCCGTGGCGCAGTCCCCCGACGAGGATGGAGTCGAGGCCCGCGGGCTGTCCGCCGCGCAATGACCACCGCAACGGCGGCCAATGAGGTCAACCCGCTACGGTCGCACCGTGGCGAACGCGATCGACGCACACTCCGACCGGCGCCGCGCGCGTTCACTCGCGGAGCTCGACGCGAAGGTGTCCCGGATGGTGACGCCCGACGGCTACGCCGCCGGGCTGGCCTTCGTGCCGCGGCCGGACGACGTGCTGATCGCACCGTTCGCCAAGTGCGGGACGACCTGGCTGCAG
>JBBQXR010000393.1:0-3188 GCA_038209455.1 Acidimicrobiia bacterium | reverse complement strand
CTGCGATCCAGATGCTCCGACGCCCGCCGGGCGGCCTCGGCGAAGAGCAGGCCGGCCGACCAGCCCCGGGCCCCGAGGGTGGTGGGGGTCGCGCCCGGAACCGTCCGGCTGAGCCAATCGGTGTAGCGGCGCAACTCCGGCGACGACGCGGTGTCGCTGAACGGTGTCGTCTGGGTGGCGACGTAGGTACCCTCGGCCGCGGCTCCCGCCTGCTGGAGGTACGCGGGGTCGTACGCCAGGGTGCCGGCATCGACGACCTCGGGCATCGCGTTCTTCGCTGCGAGTGCGACCTGGATCGTGGCGAGGTCGGCCACCCGGCCCTGGACCGTGAGGTCCCGAACGTCGTGACGCTGCAGTGTGGTCACGAGGTGGTCGATGTCGGCCGAGCTGAACAGCGCGGGCACCGGGTCGATGCTGCTGTACCGGTATCCGACGTCGCGGGTCGCCGCGACCTGACGGGTCGCCCGCAACGCGGTGACTCCCACGTTGAGGTACGCCATCCCCGCGCTGCGCACCGCGGCCGGGTGCTCGGCGGCCAGGTACCGCTGGGGTCCGACGAGATAGAGATTCTGCGGACTCGGTAACGGCGCGACCACCGTGGGGACCCGTTCGTGCGCGGGTTCGAGCACCACCGAGGGCACGTCGGGAATCCCGCAGTCGGATTCGATCTCGGCCCCGTCACCGTCGAACGCGGACGCCGATCCGACCAACGCGAAGACAGCACCACACGAGTTGGAGATGGCGGCACGATGGCTGAAGACGTTGGTGTCGAACAGGCGGACGTCGAGGCGGCGACCGGAGATGCCCCCCTCGGAGTTGCAGAAGGCGGCGAAGGCCTGCATCGCCTCCCAACTCGGGAGGAACTGCGCCTTGATCCCGGTGACGTCGGCCACCACCCCGACGGTGATGGCATCCGGAGTGACGCCGATCTCGTCCGAGGCGGCCGGCGCACCCGGCCCGCACGGCTCGACGTGGGGAGCAACCTTCGCCGCCACCGTCGGCACCGCCGCGGGAGTGGGTGGGGTCGCCGCACTCCCGCACGCGGTGACCAGGGCGAGCACGAAGAACACGACGCCGGAACGCGCACAATTGGCACGCTTTGTGCACATCGGCGTTCCGCACCTTCCTCGCCATCACCCGTCCGGGGACGGGCGCTCCACCTGGCGGAGCACTCCCAGTGACTCATCCTGCTGGGTGAGTCGGACAACCACCAGAAATCTGGGGCAATTTCGCCAACGATAGCCACGCAGCGTGACAGTCGGAAGGGCTCGAAGCCCAAATTTTCTTCCGCGTCCGGCGGCGGTCGCACGCCGGGGCGAGCCGCACACGGTTCGTCGCCAGTTCCGATGGCCCGAGGAACGCGCTCACCCGCCTCGCAGCGCCCCCAACACGTCATCGATCGGTGCGTGGTCGGTGCTGTCGGCGTCCAGGTGTTCGTAACGCGTGCGGTCGCCCGCGCCGATCACGAAGGTCGCGCCGATCTGACGAACCCGTGCCCCGGCCTTGTGCACGTGGTAGCCGCGCTTCGAGGTCGCGCGCGTTGCCTTCCACGTGCGGGGGTGGAGCAACTGGTACCAGCTGGCAGTGCGAAGCGCGGCTGTGCGCGCCGCCGCACCGTCGTCGTCGACCAGAACGAGGAACGTGATCTCCTCCTCGCGCACGAACGCCTCGGCGTAACGCGCGTCGCCGGTCCCCACGGCGACGACCTCGGCACCGAGGGCGACAATCTCGTCGTAGTGCTCGCGCAACTGCGCGGCATGTTCACGGCAATGCAGTCAACCGAAATGACGGAGGAACACCAGGACGACCGGGCGGTCCCGCCACAAGTCGCCGAGCCGGTACGAGGCACCCGTACTGTCGGGCAACGAAACGGTTGAGAGTGCGGGCAGATCCATTCTCCGACGCTACCGCCGCTCGCGGAGTTTCCGAACCCGGTGCGACCGCGACGCGATACGCGGCCCCGCGCCACCGGGCAGTGACCAGCGACCGCGGCACCCGCCGTGCTGCTATCGCGGAGCGAGGTCGGGATTGAGCAAGGCCGTTTCGGCGGCGCGGATCCGCTCCGGGATCTGCATCGGCCGGCGACCACCGATGTCGAACGCAAGGTTCACGACCTCGAACGTCGTGAGCAGTTCGGCCCGCTCGAGGTCGTACGCCCACATGATGTTGTGCATCACCTTGTCGGCCAACCCGATGACGGCGCTGAAACTCTGGATCTCGTCGCCGACGCGCGGCAGACGCTGGATCCGCATGCGCGTCTCCATCGACGCCCAGCCCATGCGTTCGCCGTTCGGACCCTCGTGGAGCAACTCGGGAAAGCGACCTTTCAGTGGTTCCCCGGCCCAGACGAGCGCCGCCGCCATCGTGGGGAGATACGCACCGTCGGCGTCACATTCGTCGGGCGTCACGGCGCGCACCTTGCGGATCGCGAGGTTGCGCCGTCGCAGCTCGGCCACATCCGGCGCGCTGGCCACCGGATCGGTCGCCAACGAGATGCTGCGGGTCGCGCCGTGCGGAGGAATCTCAACGATGTCTCCGCGCGCACGCGCGACGACGGCAGCGGGCAACGGAGCTCCGTCGGGAAGGTCGATACACACCCGATGCACGAACGTCGCGGCCAGGATGCCGGAGACCTCGTCCGCCAGCTCGTGGTACAGCCGCACACCGTCGTCGGCGACGCCGAGCACGCCACTCCGCACCGTGAGGTGCGCGCCGAGCAGCTGCTCGCGGTGGTGGCGGGTGTAGAGGTCGACGATGCGCAGCGAGCACGGCGTCTCCCCGAGCAGGCTCGCGACCATGGCGCGGGTTCCCGCAGCCGCGTTCACTCCGTAGAAGCGCACGTTCATGTGGCCGAGATGGTCGATCTGGTCGTCCGTGACCTCGCTGCGATGCGTGATGGTCAGGTCGGGAATCGTGGAGGCCATGGACCGTCGATCCTCCCCGCGCCGGGCGCGCCGCGGCAAACCCAGCCGCCCCTCATCACCCGGCGTTGTCACCAACATGACGGTCACCGTCCTCGGGGTCACAAGCGCTGCGGGGGTGAGGACGCGGTAGAACACGCCGATGGCGACCCACGAACGCGAGCTGACGACACCGGTCGACCTCTGTGTCGCGGACGGCAGCGCCCTGGATCCGGCTGCACGGGGCTGGTCCCGCGTCCCGCTGCACCGCGCGAATCTCACCGGGCG
>JBBQXR010000392.1:0-3191 GCA_038209455.1 Acidimicrobiia bacterium | reverse complement strand
CGCGGAACTCGACGACCTGCCGGACGGGCGGGTGCGGACAGTCCTCGCGGGGAAGCACTCGCTCGCGCTCACGCGTGTCGGTGATCGGTACGGCGCGCTCGACAACCATTGTCCCCACCAGGGCGGGCCACTCGGTGAGGGCTCGATCGAGAAGGGCATGTTGCGCTGCCCGTGGCACGGGTACGACTACGACCCACTCACCGGCACTCCCCCGGCCGGATTCACCGACGCGCCGGCCTGCTTCCCACTCGAGGTCCGGGACGACGGCATCTACGTCGCGGTCTCGATGGACGCCCCGCACGAGCGCACCGTCTCCGACGTGATGGTCGAGACGATGGTCGCGTGGGGGGTCACCCACGTCTTCGGCATGGTCGGTCACTCCAACCTCGGCTTCGCCGACGCCATGCGCCGGCAGGAACTCGCCGGCAACCTGACCTTCGTCGGGATCCGCCACGAGGGCGCAGCCGCGTTCGCGGCGTCAGCGTACGGCAAGCTCACCGGTCGGCCCGCGGCGTGTTTCGCGATCGCCGGTCCGGGATCGACGAACCTGCTCACCGGCCTCTACGACGCCAAGGTCGACCGCGCGCCGGTGCTCGCGATCTCGGGCCAGGTGCCGTCGAAGGTGCTGGGGCGCGGCGCGTTCCAGGACGTGGACCTCAACGGTGCGTTCGCCGCGGTGTCCACCTACTCGAAGACGGTGCTCCCCGACTCCGACCACGCCGAACTGATGACGCTGGCCCTCAAACATGCGACCGTCGCGCGTGACGTCGCGCATCTCGTCTTCCCTGACGAGGTCCAGGTCAAGGTCGTGGGTGACGCGCCGTCCTCCTCCCCCGTCGGGCGTGTCGGCGACGATCGCATCGCACCTCCGGCCGGTGCACTCGACGCAGCGCTCAGGTTGATCGAGAGCGCGCGCCGTCCCGTCATCGTCGTGGGTCACGGCGTCCGTTTCGAGATGGACGCGGTCATGGAACTCGCCGAGGCGCTGCACGCACCGGTCCTCACCACCTTCAAAGGGAAGGGTCAGGTCTCGGACCATCACCCCCTCGGCGCCGGTGTGCTCGGCCGCAGTGGCACCCCGGTCGCCAGTTGGCTGATGAACGAGTCGGATCTCCTGATCGTGCTGGGTGCGTCGTTCTCGAACCACACGGGGATAGCGGCGTACAAGCCGATCGTGCAGGTCGACTTCGATCCGATGGCCCTCGGTCGCTTCCACCCGGTGACCGTGCCCGTGCAGGGCCACGCCGGCGTGACCGCGCGGCTGCTGGTCGAGCGGCTCGCGCCCGGCGGCGACCGGGTGGACCAACGCCCCGACGTCGCGGCGCGCTGGGCGATCTGGCGGGCGGAGAAGGCGCGGCGGGTCGAGGACGACCGCGGGCTCGGCGTGTCGTCGGCTGCGATCTTCGAGGCCATGAACCGACAGGTACCGGACGACGCGGTGATCACCGTCGACGTCGGGAACCAGGCGTACTCCTTCGGCCGCTACTTCGAGTGCACCCACCAGTCGATCCTGATGTCGGGGTATCTCGGTTCCATCGGCTTCGGCTTCCCTGCGGCCATGGGCGCGTGGGCGGCCGTCGGTGACACCCGCAAGATCGTCGCGGTCACCGGCGACGGTGGGTTCGGTCAGTACCTCGCCGAACTCACGACCGCAGTGAAGTACCACATGCCCATCACCCACGTGCTGATCGACAACGCGGTGCTCGGCAAGATCAGCAAGGAGCAGCGGGCGGCCGAATACGAGGTCTGGCAGACGTCGCTGCTGAACCCCGACTTCGCGGCCTACGCCGAGTTGTGTGGCGCACTTGGCATTCGCGTCAGCACCGCGGCCGAACTCGACGACGCGTTGGCACGCGCCATCGCCCACGGCGGACCTGCACTCGTCGCGGTGACGGCCGACGGCGAGTTGGTCTGATACCTCCCCCCGAACTGACGCACGAAACGCGCTGATTTCGGCGCGTTCCCGGTGCGAGAAGTGGTCAGGTGGGGTCGTTGGAGGTGCGCCAGGTGTCGACGGCCTCGCGGCAGCACGCCGCCGCGATCAGCAACGCGGCGGCCGGCTCGGCCCACCACCAGCCGAACGCGGTGTTCAGCGCCAACGCGGTGAGGATCCCGGTCGCGAGGCAACCGTCGAGAAAGGTCATCGACGCTTCCGCCAGGAGCGGTGAACTGTTGGCCGCTCGCCCCGTGACCCGTTTGAGCCGCGCGAGCCCGAACATCACGACCGCGGTCACCGCGAGGTACGCGATGCCGAACGGTGAGGATTCGGCGCGATTCTGGGAGGCGATCGAGTACGTGGTGGCGATCACCAGGTAGACCGCGAGGACCACGAAGGATGCCGAGACCAACCGCAGTGCTCGCACCGACCGGTGGCTCGTGTCGTGATCCGCGATGTACCAGATGACCACGACCGAGGCGAAGACCTCCAC
This sequence comes from Acidimicrobiia bacterium, assembly GCA_038209455.1. GTDB lineage: Bacteria > Actinomycetota > Acidimicrobiia > IMCC26256 > JAENVU01 > JAENVU01. The sequence goes on along the minus strand of JBBQXR010000392.1, from coordinate 762 downwards.
GATGGAATCGAGTCCGAACGCGACCAACGCCAGGGACCCGGCCGCGATCCCGAGCCCGATCGTGACGAAGACCTCCATAAGGTTCCACGCGATGGTCCAGAGCTGGAGCCGACGACCGCGTTCGAGTAGGAGATCGTGGTCGTCGCTCAGACCGGTCATCGTTCGACCCGTGCATAGGATCGTCCCGCAGCGGCCGTGAACGGCGGGGTGAACGGATGATCGAGCATGAGCGTTCCTGAGCCGGCGGATTCCGTGCTGGAGCTTCGCGACGCCTTGGCACGCAACGAGACCACGGCCATCGTGGCAGTGATGACGCAATGCGAACGACTCCGAGCCGTGGCCGAGCGGACGAACTGCGTTGCCGCGTGGAACCCCGATGCGTTGGCCGACGCCGAAGCGCGGGACCGCAGTTACGCCGCCGGCGGTCCGATCGGGCCGCTCCACGGCCTCCCGATCACCGTCAAGGACTGGATCGACGTCGCGCGACTCCCCTGCACCGGTGGCGCGGTCGAGCAGCGTGACCGCGTGCCGGCGCGCGACGCGTCGGTGGTGGCACGACTCCGCGGCGCCGGTGCCGTCGTGGTCGCCAAGACGACGGTGCAGGTGGACAGCACCCTCTTCGGTCCGGTCCGGCATCCGCTCGACCCGGCGCGGTCACCCGGTGGGTCGAGCAGCGGCGAGGCGGCGGCGGTCGGCGGTGGAGGTTCGATCCTCGGGATCGCGAGCGATTCCGGCGGCAGCATCCGGGTGCCCGCCGCGTGG
>JBBQXR010000391.1:0-3209 GCA_038209455.1 Acidimicrobiia bacterium | reverse complement strand
GTGGCGACCAGAGCGGCGCTCTCCGCGCCTGATGCCGCGGCGCGATCGCAGACCTCGAGGTAGTTGACGCCCTCACCGGTCGATTGATCCGAGCCGTTGTTCAGACGCGCGAACGTCCGCCACGCTTCATTCGTGTCGACCACGACGCCGGTGCTGTCGAGCACGGCCGCGGTGGCGCTCAGCCGGTCGAATGCAAACGAGCGCACCGCCAGCGTTCGCTCTCGCTGAATCTCCGTTGGCATCATCGGCTCCACTTCGGCGGGAACCGCAATACGTGTTTCATGCGATGACGTCCTCCCTGACCCGGGAATGCAGCGCCGTGACACCGACGGCGTACCGTCACCGCGTGGGCCGGGGTGGTGCCCGAGACGGGCATCACCAAGGGCGGAGTGTACCTGCAGCCACGCTGTGACCTGCCGCTGCTCTGGTGGCGGAGGAATGCATGATCCCAAGTGTCCGATCTCGTACTCATGCGACCCCCGCCGAAGATTGGATCAGGTCACGGGTCGGGAAAGCCGACATCAAGGATTGTGAGTACACCGCCTACGGGCTCCGTTGCGCACAAACGGCTTTCCAGCGACACCGGAGGCCGGGCGGAATCCGCGCCCGGTCGCTCGGTGCTCGATGCCACGGATGAACAGGCGCCGGCGGCGGGCCTGGACCACGGCCACGACGAGACCCGCGCGACCAAGCGACGCCGTGCCAGCGGTTGGCTCGGTCGATTCGTCGGCTTGGTGATCGCTGGCATCGCGGTCGGCGCTGCCCTCGTGTTGTGGTTCGTGGTGTCGGCGCGCGCGTCGTCGGCCGATCGGTCCCTGAGGTCGAGCTCGATCTTCGGGGTATGGCACGTGCTCTACGACGCGCAGGCACCCGCGCTCTCCGTCGTGATTGGTGCAATCGGTCTGGCGCTGCTCTTCGGCGCGGGAGTTGCCATTGTCGAACGTGTGGTCCTCGATCGCTCCCGCCGGTCGACCGACGCCGACGCGAAGCTGCTGGCGCCCAAGATCGTGATGGGCGAGACCCGCGGTGTCTTCGCCGGACCGATCACCGTCACTGTCCTTATACCGGCCCACAACGAGGCGGCATCCATCGGCGCGACACTTGACTCGCTCCACGCCCAGGAGCCCGCCCCGAACCGGGTCATCGTGGTGGCGGACAACTGTGACGACGCAACCGAAACCGTCGCTCGGGCGCACGGAGCGGAGGTGTTCGTTTCCGTGGGCAACACCCACAAGAAGGCGGGCGCGCTCAACCAGGCGCTGCGCGAGCTCCTCACGGGGTTCGGGGACAATGACGTCGTCATGTGCATGGACGCCGACACAGTGCTCGACGAAGGGTTCCTCGCCGCCGGCATCCAGCGCTTCACCAGCGATCGTGCGCTGATGGCGATCGGCGGTCTCTTCTACGGCGAGCAAGGCCACCGTCTTCTCGGCCAGCTCCAACGGAACGAATACGTTCGCTACTCCCGGGAGATCCGACGCCGGCGTGGACGGGTCTTCGTACTGACCGGCACCGCCTCGATGTTCCGCGCGCGTGCACTTCGCACGGTCGCTGCGAGCCGGGGGACCTTGCTGCCCGGCGTGCCCGGTGACGTGTACGACACGGCGGCGCTCACCGAGGACAACGAACTGACCCTTGCGATCAAATCGCTCGGTGGACTCATGGCGTCGCCGAACGGCTGCCGGGTGGTCACCGAGCTCATGCCCAAGTGGAGCAACCTCTGGACGCAGCGTCTCCGTTGGCAGCGCGGTGCGCTCGAGAACCTTGGCGCCTACGGGCCGGCTCCCACGATGCTCCGCTACTGGGCTCAGCAGCTCGGCATCGGCTACTCGGTCATCGCGCTGAGCTCGTTCTGGCTGCTCATCCTGGTCACCGCGCTCGCTTCGGATCACTGGGTCTGGTTCCCGTTCTGGCTCGCCATCGGTGGCCTCTTCGTGGTCGACCGCGTCGTCAGCGTGTGGAGTGGCGGGTGGAGGGCACGCGTGCTCGCGGCCCTGCTGGTCCCCGAACTTCTCTACGACATGTACCTCGACGTCGTGTACCTCAAGGGCATCTTCGACATCACGTTCGCGCGGGACGCAAGCTGGGGTCACGTCGACCACAGCGGCGCGGCGCGCGACCTCCATGAACCCCGAGATACTGCCGAGGTCGGCTCATGAGCTTGGTCGCGGTCTTCGCCAATCTGCTGCCGGAGAGCATCATGCACAGTCAGTGGTTCGCCGCGCTGAGCATGTTCGTGGCGATCAACACGATCGTCTACGTCACCCTCGCGATCATCAAGCTGCTGCCCAAGGCGTACCTGAGCGACTGGGTCGAGCAACGGAACCGACGGTCCGAGACGCGCAGCATCTATCCGGAGACCGAGCCCAGGTCCACGGCGTAGCGAGCCGTCCGCCGCCGAGTCGGCGTCCGGCAATGCGAGACTTCGCCCATGCCGATATCGGGGCCATCACCCGTATCCCCTGGCGGCCCCCGCTCGACCCTCCCGGTCGAAGCCACGATCGAGGACCTACGAACGGCACTGCGCGAGACCTCGTCCGCGGTGCTCCAGGCCCCACCGGGAGCGGGCAAGACCACCATCGTCCCTCTTCGCCTGTTGGCCGAGCCGTGGTTGGACGGCCGGCGGATCGTGATGCTCGAACCCCGACGCCTGGCCACCCGTGCCGCCGCGCGACGCATGGCCGACCTGCTCGGTGAGGAGGTCGGGCGCACCGTCGGGTACCGCACCCGCGACGAGCGCCACGTCGGCCGGGACACCCGCATCGAGGTGGTCACCGAGGGCATCCTGACCCGCCGCCTCCAACGGGACCCGTCCCTCCCCGGCACCGGAATGGTGATCTTCGACGAGATCCACGAACGCAACCTCCAGACCGATCTCGCCCTCGCCCTCACCCTCGACGCCCGCGACGCGCTCCGCCCGGACCTGCGCATCCTGGCCATGTCGGCCACCCTCGACACCGAGCGGGTGGCCGGGGTGATCGGCCGTGACCAACCGGCACCGGTGATCACCAGCGTCGGCCGCACGCACCCCGTCGAGATCCGATGGCGTTCGGTGGAGCACCACCGTGGTCGACCGCCGCACATCGCTGAGGCGACGGTCGCCGCGGTGCAGCACGCGCTCCAGCACGAGGAGGGCGACGTTCTCGTGTTCCTGGCCGGCGCCGCCGACATCCGCCGGGTCGAGTCGTTCCTTGCAAGCCGTGGCCGGA
>JBBQXR010000390.1:0-3216 GCA_038209455.1 Acidimicrobiia bacterium | reverse complement strand
CGGACCGACGATGATCCCGGCGACGATCTCGATGACCACCGCGGGGATCCGGACACGGGGAGCGAGACCGAGGAAGAGCGGCACCAGGAACGCGACCGCGAGCACCACGGCCAGGCTGTGGAACGAAACCTCCGGCATTGCTCCCCCTTGCAACGGCGACCGTGCTCAGTCGTCGGTGACGCATGGGCATTACGCAATTGCACGGGACTCCGGATCGTTCCAAGATGCGGTTTCATGGAGCAGGGCATCGAGACATCGGACGACGAACTCGTCGCACGGCTCAAGGCCGGTGACGAACTGGCATTCCGGGCCCTCGTCGACCAATACGGCGCGCCACTGCGACGCGTCGCCCGGAGTTACGTGGCGACCGACAGCGCCGCCGACGAGGTGGTGCAGGACACCTGGCTGGGGGTCCTCAAGGGCATCGACCGGTTCGAACAACGGTCGTCGCTCAAGACCTGGATCTACCGGATCCTGCTCAACATCGCCCGTACCCGCGGCGTCCGCGACAAGCGGAGCATTCCCTTCGCGAGTCTGGGCTCCGACGACGAAGACGGACCGACGTTCTCTCCCGAACGGTTCCAGACCGAATCCGGCCCGTACCCCGGCCATTGGGCGGCGTTCCCGACGCGCTGGCACGATCAACCCGAGGTCCGGGCGATCGGGCACGAGACCCTTGCCGTGGTGCGTGACGCCCTCGACCGGCTCCCACCGAACCAACGCGAGGTGGTGCGCCTGCGCGACCTCGAGGGGTGGACGAGTTTCGAAGTTTGTAATGCCTTGCAGCTCACGGAGACCAACCAACGGGTTCTGCTCCACCGCGGTCGGGCGAAACTCCGCGCCGCACTGGAGATGTACTTCGACGAATCGATGAGCGCATGACGACGATCCAAGAGATGGCGTGTCAGGAGCTCGTCGAGCGCGTCACCGAGTACCTCGACGCCGCCCTCACCGACACCGACCGCATCCGCTTCGAGGACCACATCGGCGAGTGCCCCGGATGCTTCGAGATCCTCGAGCAGTTTCGTGCCGTGGTTCGCCTGACCGGTGCGCTCGACCCGGAAATCGTGGCCGAGGTCGACCCGTCGACGCGAGAGATGCTGTTGGGCGTCTTCCGCACATGGCACGAGCAGCGGCGGTAGCGGCGCGTAGCGTTCCGACGCATGGCTCCGAAGATCGTCTCCCCCGCTGAAGCGATCGCGTGGGTCCGCGCCGAAGACTCACTCGGTATCCCGCTCGGCCCCGGCCAACCGTCCGGATTCCTCCACGCGCTCGGGCAACGTGACGACTGGACCGAACTCACCGTGTTCGGGGCGCTGCTCGTCGACCTGTTCGAGGTCTTCACCAAGCCAGGGGTTCGTTACCTCTCCGGATTCTTCGGACCGGCCGAGCGCTTCCTCGTCGACAGCGGCGCCCGGGTCGAGTTCGTCCCGGCCGACTTCCGACGCTTCACCCGCATCGCCGAACAGATCGCGCCGCGGGTCGTCGCCACCGTGGCGGCCCCACCTGATGCCGACGGATTCCTTTCCCTCTCGCTCCACGCCGGCGCGACGATCGACGCGATCAAGCGCGCCGCAGCGGACCCCGACCGCGTGTTGGTCGTCGAGGCGAACCCGAAGTTCCCCCGGACGCGTGGACTGCTGCCCGCATTCCCGCACCGCGTACACCTCGACGAGATCGACGTGCTCGTCGAGTCGGACCGCGACCCGTTCGTCTTGCCCGAAGCCGAACCCGGCGAGGTCGACCACGCCATCGCGGCCAACGTGGCGCCGCTGATCCCCGACGGTGCCACCCTCCAGACCGGCATCGGCGGCATCCCGTCGACGGTGATCGGACTGCTGGCCGACGGCGCGGGCGGCGACTACGGCGTGCACTCGGAGATGTTCACGACCGGACTGATGTCGTTGCACCGCGCGGGCAAGGTCACGAACCAGCACAAGGGCCAGTTCGACGGTGTGTCGATCACCACGTTCGCGGCGGGCACCCTCGAACTCTACGAATGGCTCGATGAGAACGACGAGGTCGCGTTCCTCCCCGTCGACGTCGTGAACTCACCCGAGGTGATCGCGCGCAACCGGACGATGGTCACGGTGAACGGCGCACTGGCCGTCGACCTCCACGGCCAGGTGGTCGCGGACTCGGTCGGGGGCAAGCAGTTCTCCGGCATCGGCGGCCACGAGGACTTCATCGCCCAATCCGGTCTCTCGCTCGAGGACCGGTCGCTCGTGTGCCTGCCGTCGACCGCGATCGTCGACGGGACCCGCATCTCCCGCATCGTGGCGGCGCTACCGACGGGCTGGATCGTGACGACGCCACGCCACCAACTCGATCTCGTGGTGACCGAGCATGGCGTTGCGCACCTCCGGGGCCGGACCGTGCGGGAGCGGGCCCGTGCACTCGCCGACATCGCAGACCCTGCCTTCCGCGACGAACTCCGGGACGCAGCGGAACGACTGGGCTGATCCGAGCCGCCCCGCCACTTCCCGGGTTCGCCAGTCGGTCACCCGCCGTCAGACGCAGTGGATGGCGACGTAGTTGGCGGTGTTCGCCGTCGTCGTGAAGTACCCGGTGTAGTTCGACATCCCGACACCGACACTTCCGTACGCGCCGGGGGCGATCCCGCCGAACGGGAGCCGCTTCCACGACCCGGGGGTCCCGTAAGCCAGCGCCAGCGTGTTCGGCGTGTTGTTGAAGATGTTCACGTTGCAGCCGATCGGATTCCACGAACTCAGCGTGAAGGATCGCGGGCTGAACACCGGCAGCCCCTTGGCATTGAGGGTGACAGTGGTGACCGGTGTGGACGTGATGCCTACCAGCGTCTGGGCCAGCGGAGTCGCGGTCGTCGACGGGTTGTCGTTCGCGTCACCCGAGTAGCTCGCGGTGATCCGGTAGGTACCGGGGTAGTAGGCGGGATACAACTCGGTGAGCGCCATCACCGCCCGGCCCTGGGCATCGAGCGTGGCGGTGAAGGAGTAGCCGCCGTCCACCGAGAAGTCGACGGTGCCGGTCGGCACCCCGGCACCGGGAGCGATCGGCTTCACCACGGCCGTGATCTTCCCGGCCGCCCCGTAGTTGGCGGTGGGGTTGGACGACGTCAGGCCGACCGTGGTCCCGGCAACATTGACGGTCTGCACGGCCGGCGCCGACGTCGTGGTGATTCCCCCACTCGAGGTGAACGACGCAGTGACGTCGTGAGTTCCCGCGGCCAGCGCACGG
>JBBQXR010000389.1:0-3248 GCA_038209455.1 Acidimicrobiia bacterium | reverse complement strand
CACACCGTCGTGTGCGGGTGGGACGTTTCGGTGGTACCACCGGGCCTCGCCACCCGAGGTGATGTCCACCTTGGTGGAGCCGGCCGGGACGGTCGCCGCCGTTCCGCAGCCGGCCGACTTCGCCGCCGGCACGGTCGTCGGGTCGCCCGCAGTGCTGCCCGCCTTCTCGGCGACGGCCGGCTTCGTGGCCGGCGACTTCGTCGCGTCGGATGCCGTCGAGCTGCTGCTGCACCCCACGAGCACGATGGCACCGAGCGCGAGTGCTCCGACGACGCGAGATCCGACCTGCATGCTTCCCCCAGATGACCGAACGGAAAGGCGCAGGCTAGAGGCGCGCGGCGATCGGTCGGGTCGAGTCACGCGCGCTGCGCGCACTTCACCGCAGCCGCGCCCACCTTGAGCAGGCGCTGATCGCCGACCGGCGTACCCGCCATCCGGTTGCAGACCATTGCCACTGCGAGATCCTTCGACGGATCCGCCCACGCCCCCGAACCACCGAGGCCGAAGTGGCCGAACCCGTTCGCCAACACGCCGCGGTTCGTCGCGGCCATGTGGTAGCCGAGGCGCCAGCGCATCGGGAATCCGAGGATCACGTCCCGGGACGTGGTGCGCACCGCGGTGGCCCGCCGCAGGGTCGGTGCGGAGATGAACGGCGCGCCGTTCACGTCCTCCCTGGTGGCGAGCACCGAGTACATCTGCGCGAGGGACCGCGCACTGAAGACACCGTTCAACGCGGGGACGTTGGCGTCGTAGATCGTGCCCGCCTCGATGAGCTCGGGCATGCCGTCGACGAGGAAGGCGTCGATCGGCATCTGGAACCGGCGGAACCGGTCGAGCTGCTCGACGATGCGCTCGGTCCTGTCGGGGTCGGGCCACGATGTGAGCAGGGTGGCGACGTGCTCGAGCGCCGGTCCGCGTGCACCGATCGACATGCCCTGGAGCCCGAGCGGCACCACGATCTCGCGTTGCACGACGTCATCGACGGTCAGCCCGGTGATGCGGTGCAACACCTCACCGACGAGGAACCCGAACGTGATGGCGTGGTACCCGTGGCGCGTCCCCGCTCCGTACGCGGGCGGTGCGGCCGCGAGCGCCTCGGTGGTGCGATCCCAGTCGAGGAGTTCGGCGGCGTTGTCGATGATGCCGCGCACGCGGTGCATGCCGGCCGAGTGGTCGAGCAGGTGCGCAACGCGAATGTCTTCTTTGCCCGCAGCCTTGAACTCCGGCCAGTACTCCCCCACCGGCGCGTCGACGTCGAGCAGGCCGCGGTCGGCCAACCGGTGCGCAGCGGTGGCCACCACACCCTTCGACGTCGACCAGCTCATGGCGGTGGTGTCCCGCTCCCAGGGGCGGCCGTCGGGATCTCGGGTGCCGGCCCAGATGTCGACGACCTTCTCCCCACGGAAGAACACCGACGCCGCGCCACCGCCCCCACGCTTGTGCACCAGCGTCTGACCGAACGCGACGGCGACCTCGGCGAAATCCGGACGGACGAAGCCCTGCATCATCGGAGAATCTTCCCACGACCGGACGTCTCAATGCCCATTGCCGGCGGTTCGGGGTCAGGCTGCCAACGCGGCCGCGGCGTTCCCCATGAGGTCGAGGAAGTTGTCGCAGTAGAACGCCCGCCGCACCGACTCGTCGGCATCACCGAGCGACGCCTCGAAGCGCTCGTACGGCTTCCGGCCGCCCTCCACGTGGGGATAGTCGGAGGAGAACATCGCCACCTCCGGCCCGGCCTGCTCGATGATCCAACCGACATCCTCGGTGGGGTACGGCGTGAAGCGAACCTGACGCCGCACGTACTCCGACGGGCGCAATGAGAGTGCCTTCAGTCGCTCCTCGTGGCGGTGGAACGCGTCGAACGCGGACTCCATCTGCCGCATCCAGGACGGCACCCAGATCGCGCCCTGTTCGATGACGCCGATCCGGAGATCGGGGAACCGGTCGAGGACCCCGTCGAAGATCAGGGTGGCCAGCGTCTGTGCGGGCGGTCCGGGGATCCCCATGTAGTCGACCGAGCGGAAGTTCTCCTCGCCACCGTGGAAGTCGGGCGGGATCGGGAGTCCGTTGCGGAAGTACGCGGCGTCGATCAGGTCACCGGTGCCACCCACGTGGAACACGACCGGGATGCCGGCTCCCTGGGCCTGCGCCCAGACGGGATCGAGCGACCGGTGGCTCGGCGAATGCTCCGGCGGGCACCCCGACGCCACGAGGAGCGCCGCCGCACCCATCGCGATCGACTCCCGCGCCATCGCGTCGGCCCGATCGAAATCGACGAGCGGCACGTAACAGGTGGGCAGCAGGCGCGCGTCGACCGAACAGAACTCGACCATCCCGCGGTTGTGTGCCCGCGCCGTGCCGTAGGCGAGGTCCAGGTCGCCACCGTGTTCCCAATCGTGCAACCGACGGTTGTGGAACGTGTTGAACATCAGCTGACTCTGGAAGCCGAGGAGGTCGAGCGCACGCGGTCGGTCGGCGGGAATGAACGACCCGGTCGCGGCGAAGTTCTTGCGGGCCATGATCTCGGCCGCCTCGGTGGCGCGGTACTCGTCGGACGCGTGCTTCCGCGCGATCTTCTCGAACGCCGAGTTCAGATCGCGGAGCTGCTCGTCGGGGTCACCGGTCTGTTGCAGTTCGTTGCCACCGGCCAGCGACAGGGGCGCGATCCGCTCACGGATCCCAGGGTCGGCGTAGTCACGCAACCAGGTGGGCGTTTCCATGATGTGCGCATCCGCGTCGTGGATGATTCGCCCGCTCACGTACGACATTGGCCTACCCCTCCCGCAAACGGCCGACGGTAGTCCGCTCCGGGAAAGAGTTCATCGGCTCCCCTGCCGAGCGCGGGAAGGCGATGCCCGCGGTTCGGGGGGCGAAGGGGCCGCCGGGGGCGAAGGCGTGAGCGGCGAAGCGTTCACCGATCCGGAGGTAGCCGTCGCCATCGGGGTGGAGGCCGTCGGGCAGAGTCGGCGCCTCGGCTTCGCCGAAGAGCTCCAATCCGTCCAGGGAGTAGAGGTTGTCGTCACCCCGCTCGCGCCGGCCGGCGACGATGTCGGTGAGGATCGTTCGGATCTGGCGCAGCGTGAGGCTCTGCGCCGCGAGTTCGGGAGGCCGGTCGGTGATCACGCGGTAGCCACCACGGCCGTCGGGAACCGTCGGCCCCGGATGGTCTTCGGCCATCGGGCAGATGATCGGCGACACCACCAGGATCGGCACGTGGGTGAGCTGCTCCCGCAACGTGTCGAGAA
>JBBQXR010000388.1:0-3264 GCA_038209455.1 Acidimicrobiia bacterium | reverse complement strand
GCGGGCGATGACCGGCGCCGCGACGAAGGTCCGGATGGTGTCGATGACGTAGTCGATCATCGGTTCGGTCAGGCCCGGATAGCACCCGAGCCACAGGCCCCGTTCGGCGACGGCATCGGCATGGGGGAGTGGACCGACGCGGCGGTGCTCCCGGTCGGCGAAGGCCGGCTGGCGGAGGAGGTTCCCACCGAACACGAGCCGCGTCGCGATGTTGCGTTCCTCGAGGAAGGCGACGAGGTCGAACCGTTCGAACGGTGCATCGGCGCTGACGAGCAGTGGGAACCCGAACCACGCCGGGTCGCTGTTCGGCGTCGCGGTCACGATCTGGATCTCGTCGAGATCGACGAGGCCTTCGTGCAGTCGCTGCCAGTTGGTCCGGCGGGTCTCGACGAACCCGTCGAGCTTATCGAGCTGCGCGAGTCCGACGGCGGCCTGCATGTCGGTGAGCTTGAGGTTGTAGCCGAGGTGCGAATAGATGTACTTGTGGTCGTAGCCGAAGGGCAGGTCACCGAGCTGCCACCCGAAGCGGCGGCCGCACGTGTTCTCCGCGCCCGGTGCGCACCAGCAGTCTCGGCCCCAATCGCGGAAGGACTCGACGATCCGCTCGAGCCGCGGCTGGTTCACGAGGACGCAGCCGCCCTCGCCCATCGTGATGTGGTGCGCGGGATAGAAGCTGGTGGTTGCGAGGGCTCCGAAGGAACCGACGGGGCTCCCGCCGTACGTGGATCCGACGGCATCGCAGCAGTCCTCCACGAGCCAGAGGCCGTGGCGATCGCAGAGCGCACGCACCGCGTCGAGGTCGAACGGGTTGCCGAGGGTGTGCGCCACCATCACCGCGCGGGTGCGGGGACCGACGGCTGCTTCGAGTTGGGTGACGTCGAGGTTGAGGGTGGTGGGGTCGACGTCGACGAATACCGGCACGAGGCCGTGTTGATAGAGGGGCGTGACCGTGGTGGGAAAACCCGACGCACACGTGATGACCTCGTCACCCGGCACGAGGGCTTCGTCGCCCAGGATCGGTGAGGTGAGCGCGGCGACGGCCAGGAGGTTGGCCGACGAACCCGAGTTGCACAGGCGCGCCGCCCCGGCCCCCATGAGGGCGGCGAAGCGCGGTTCGAACTCGTCGGCGAACCGGCCCGTCGTGAGCCAGAAATCGAGCGACGCGTCGACGAGCAGCCCCATCTCGTGATCGTCGAAGACCTTCCCCGAGACGGGAACGGGCGACGTCCCGGCGACGAACGGTGCGGGCGCGAACGCTTCGGCATGGAATTGCGTGACGAGTTCGCGGATCTGGGCCCGGAGCGCGTCGGCACTCATGACGCGGTCACCGTGCGAGCAGCGTTCGGTACCACGCCACCGTGGCGATCAGGCCCTCGTCGAGACCCACCTGCGCCTGCCAGTCGAGCACGGTGCGCGCCTTGGCGGCCGAGAGCCACTGGTCGTGGATCTCACCCGGTGCACGTCCGAGGACCTCGGGATCGGTCCCGGGACACCCGGCGGCCCGACACACGGCCTCGTAGATGTCCATCACGGTGCGCGGCGATTCGTCAGAGAAGTTGAAGGCCTCCCCGGGTTGGATCGTGCCGTCGCGCATCGCGACGGCGAGCGCGAGGTACGCGTCGACGACATCGTCGACGTGGAGGTAGTCGCGCACGAACGAACCGTCACTGCGCAACACCGGGCGGGTGCCGGTGATGAGTGAACGGATGGTGCCGGGCACGATCCGCGACCAGTTGAGGTCGCCGGGTCCGTAGATGTTCCCGCAGCGGGCCACCGAGACCGGGACGCCGTACGCGTGGGCGTACATCTGGCTGATGAGATCGGCCGCCGCCTTCGAGACTTCGTACGGCTCGGTACCACCGAGTGCGAACTCCTCCGTATACGGCAGCGCGTCGACGCTGCCGTACGCCTTGTCGCTGGATGCCACCACCACACTGCGCACCACGTCGGGGTGGCGTCGGCACGCTTCGAGCACGTTCCACGTGCCGCGCACGTTCGACTCGAGCGTGAGCACCGGCGCGTGACGGGCTGCGCCGACCAGCGTCTGGGCACCGAGATGGAACACGACCTCGGGTTCGTGCAGCGCGATGGCGCGTTCGAGTGTCGGCAGGTCTTCGAGGGCGCCGTTCACGACCGTGGTGGATTCGATGGCCCCACTGCGGTAGAGCTCCGACTGCGGATCCGCATCCAGGACGAGTGCCACCACGCCGACGCCATCGGCGAGCAACCGGCGGGTCAGCGCGCTGCCGACCATTCCCGTCGCGCCCGTGACCAGCGCAGTACCGATCGCAGCCTGAGTCACGGTTGTTCCCAGACGGCCCAGGGTGCGTCACCTTCGGTCCAGAGCTCGTTCAGCATCAGGTACTCGCGGTACGTGTCCATCGGTTGCCAGAAACCGTCGTGCCGGTACGCGACGAGCTCGCCCTCCGCGGCCAGCTTCTCCAATGGTTCGCGTTCGAGCACACAGTCCCGGTCGAGCCGGTCGAGGACTTCGGGTTCGAAGACGAAGAACCCGGACGAGACCCAGTCGTCGGCCTGGGGCTTCTCCCGGAAGCTCTGGACCTCACTGTCCGGGTCGATCTCGACGATCCCGAAGCGTGACAGCGGACGGGTGGTCGTGATGGTGGCGAGCTTGCCGTGGGCCCGGTGGTGGGCGAGCAGTTTGCCGATGTCGACGTTGGCCAGACCGTCGCCGTAGGTGACCATGAACGTGCCGCCGTCGAGATAGTGCTCGACGCGCTTGACCCGTCCGCCGGTCTGGGTCAGCTCGCCGGTGTCGGCGATGGTGACCTCCCAGCCGGTCTCGAGGTGGCCGCCGTGGAACCGGACCGAACGGTGGTCACCGAGGGTGATGGTGAGGTCGCTGTTCCGGGCTTCGTAGTTGAGGAAGTAGTCCTTGATCATCTGGCCGCGGTACCCGGCGCAGAGGACGAAGTCGGTCATGCCGTAGTGGGCGAAGAGCTTCATGATGTGCCACAGCACGGGCCGCCCGCCGATGTCGACCATCGGTTTCGGCCGGTATTCGGTCTCTTCTCGGAGGCGGGTGCCGAGCCCGCCGCAAAGGATCACGACTCTCGGCGCCATGGGGTCAGGGTAGTGGCCGGGCACCGGGCTCCGATGCGATCAGGGGCGCGCGTTCTCGGAATCGCCGTGGGGTCGCGATCGGTGCAACACCTCGCGCAATCGATCGGCCGCACGCTCGAGATCGGTGCCGGCCAGCGTGGCGAAGCTGAGGCGGAGATGCTGTGAACCGTCGGTCGAGAT
>JBBQXR010000387.1:0-3268 GCA_038209455.1 Acidimicrobiia bacterium | reverse complement strand
AGATAGACGAACTTGGCCCGTGCGACCGCGGCCGCGTGGTCCGGGTCCTCGGCATCGCGCCGGTTGAGGACCGCCACCGTGGTGGCCGTCGCACCGAACTTGGCGCAGTGGGCACTGGCGGCGGCACCGACCCGATCCGGGTGTTCGTACGACGCCGCCGTGGGCAGGACCAGGATCTCACTCGTCCCGCTGAGCTCGATCAGCTTGCGGTCGAGGGCCTGGTGATGCTCACCCCACTCCCCGCCGCCGATGAGGGCAAGGGTGCCCTTGGCAGAGGTTCCGTTGGCTGGGGTTCGGCTCGACATCGGGGCGACACTAACGCTGGCCTCCCTTGGCGAACCGGACCTACCGGTCGGTAACCTTCCGCTTTCTCAACGGGGAGCACACACGTGATCAAGCGCGTCGGAATCGTCGGTTCAGGGATCATGGGCAGCGGCATCGCCGAGGTCGCCGGGAAGGCGGGGTGCGAAGTCGTCCTGCGCAGCCGGTCCCAGAACACTGCCGACGCGATGGTGGCCGGGCTCGAGAAGTCGCTCGCCAAGCAGGTGGAGCGGGGCAAGCTCGAAGACGGCGAGCGGGCTGCGGTCCTCGGTCGCGTCACCGCGGTGACCGACCTCGGCGGTCTGGCCGATTGCGACCTCGTGATCGAGTCGATCCTCGAGGACCTGCCCACCAAGAAGCACCTCTTCAGCGAACTCGACCGCATCGTCAAGGACGGTGCGATCCTCGCGACGAACACCTCGACGTTGCCCGTGATCGAGATGGCGATGGAGACCGGCCGGCCCGAGTTGGTCTGCGGCATCCACTTCTTCAACCCGGCACCGATGATGCCGCTCGTCGAGTTGGTCCGGGCCATCACCACGAGCGACGAGACCCTCGCGACCGCCCGGGCCTTCGCCGAGGCGTGTGGCAAGAACCCGGTCGAGGTCCGGGACCAGGCCGGCTTCATCGTCAACGCGTTGCTCTTCCCGTACCTCAACAACGCGGTGAAGCTCCTCGACGCCGGCGTCGCCACGCGTGAGGACATCGACGCGGCCATGCAAGGCGGCTGCAACTTCCCGATGGGTCCACTCGCGCTCCTCGACCTCGTCGGCCTCGACACCAGCCTCTCGATCCTCGAGGCGCTCTACGCCGAGTTCAAGGACCCGAACTACGCGCCGGCACCGCTGCTCCGCCGCATGGTCAGCGCCGAGCGCTACGGCCGCAAGTCCAAGCTCGGCTTCTACGACTACGCCAAGAAGTAACCCACGATGACGACCCCGGACCCCGAACCGGCACCCGGCCCCGCACCCGAGCCGGAGCGCAGCGGAGGCGAGCCGCGAGGCAGCGAGCCCCACGCAGCGCCGTCCGTCAGGAGTGCGAGCGAACGAGCAGTCAGTAAGCCGTGGATGATCCGGACGTACTCGGGGCACTCGTCGGCGCGGGCGTCGAACGAGTTGTACCGGTCGAACCTGGCCAAGGGACAGACCGGCCTGTCGGTTGCGTTCGACCTGCCCACCCAGACGGGGTACGACCCGGATCACATCCTGGCCCACGGTGAGGTCGGCAAGGTCGGCGTGCCGGTCCCTCACCTCGGTGAGATGCGGACGCTGTTCGAGGGCATTCCGCTCGGCGAGATGAACACGTCGATGACGATCAACGCCACTGCGATGTGGTTGATCGCGATGTACGTGGCGCTGGCCGACGAGCAGGGCGTGGATCGCTCGCAACTGTCGGGCACCAGCCAGAACGACATCGTGAAGGAATACCTCTCGCGCGGCACGTTCATCTTCGGGCCCGGCCCGAGTCGCCGCCTCACCGTCGACCTCATCACCTACACGGTGCGCGAGATCCCCAAGTGGAACCCGATCAACGTGTGTCCGTACCACCTGCAAGAGGCGGGCGCGACTCCGGTGCAGGAGCTGGCGTACGGACTCGCCACCGCGATCGGCGTGCTCGACGCGGTCCGCGAATCAGGCCAGGTGAGCGAGGAAGAGTTCCCCGAGGTCGTCGGACGCATCTCCTTCTTCATCGACGTCACCACGCGGTTCGTCGAGGAGATGTGCAAGATGCGCGCGTTCACGCAGATGTGGGACCGCATCTGCCTGGAGCGGTACGGCGTCACCGACGAGAAGCTGCGCAGGTTCCGTTACGGCGTGCAGGTGAACTCGCTCGGACTCACCGAGGCCCAGCCCGAGAACAACGTGCAGCGCATCGTGCTGGAGATGCTCGGGGTCACCCTGTCGAAGAATGCACGGGCTCGCGCCATCCAACACCCGTGTTGGAACGAGGCGCTGGGACTCCCCCGCCCGTGGGATCAGCAGTGGTCGCTGCGAATGCAGCAGGTACTGGCATACGAGTCCGATCTTCTCGAGTAAGAGGACCTGTTCGAGGGATCGCTCGTCGTGGAGCGCAAGGTCGCCGAACTCGTCGAGGCTGCGACGGCCGAACTCGACTGGGTCCTCGATGGGGGCGGCGCCTTCGCCATGATCGACGACGTCAAGGCCCGGCTCGTGCAGTCGAACGCCGAGCGCGTCCGCGCCATCGAGGCCGGCACGCGCAAGGTCGTCGGCGTGAACTGCTTCACCGAGACCGAGCCTTCACCGTTGGTCAGCGAGGGCGCGAGCCACATCCTCGAACTCGATCCCGAAGCCGAACGCGAACAGATCGTCGCGCTGGCCGAGTGGCGTGCCGCGCGTGACGACGCCGCGGCGACGGCCGCGCTCGACCACGTCCGCGCCGTTGCGGCCACCGACGAGAACCTCATGGAAGCCACCATTGCGTTCGCGCGTGCCGGCGGCACCGTCGGCGAATGGGCCGGCGCACTGCGAGACGTGTTCGGTGAGTACCGCGCCCCCACCGGTGTGTCCGGCGTGGCCGCCTCGGTGGGCGAGAGCATGCTCGCGGTCCGGGCCCGGGTTCAGGAGTTGAGCGCGGAACTCGGCGGTCCCTTGCGAGTCCTCGTCGGCAAGCCCGGCCTCGACGGCCACTCGAACGGCGCCGAACAGATCGCCGTTGCCGCCCGTGACGCCGGCATGGAGGTCGTGTACCAGGGCATCCGGCTCACACCTGAGCAGATCGCGGCGGCGGCGCGCGACGAGGATGTCGACCTCGTCGGTCTCTCGGTGCTGTCCGGATCGCACAAGCTGCTCGTCCCCGAAGTCGTGCGGCTCCTGCGCGCCAACGGCGTGGATGCGCCCGTCGTCGTCGGTGGCATCATCCCCGAAGCGGACCGACCGGAGCTGTTGGCGGCCGGCGTGGCGCGGGTCTACACCCCCAAGGACTTCCG
>JBBQXR010000386.1:0-3269 GCA_038209455.1 Acidimicrobiia bacterium | reverse complement strand
GACCCGGCAGGAACGCCGAGTCGCCGGGGTCCGAGACCCCGACCCGACGCAGCATCTGGCGGACGATGACCTCGACGTGCTTGTCGTGGATCGACACACCCTGTTCCCGGTACACCTTCTGGACCTGGTCCACGAGGTACTGCTGGGTGGCCCGGATCCCCTCGATGTCGAGGATCTTCTTCGGGTCACGCGAGCTCTTGACGTCACCGGTCAGCTGCGCTCCGGCGACGACCTCGGCCCCGTCGACGATTCCGGGCGCGAGGTGCGTCCGCATCGACACTGCGTGGATCTCTTCCTCACCGTCGTCGGCGACGACCGTGAGGGTGCGCTCGCCCTTCTCGTTCTCACCGATGCGCACGACACCCGAGGACTCGGCGAGGACCGCCGCACCCTTGGGCGTGCGGGCCTCGAAGAGCTCGACGACACGCGGCAGACCGTGGGTGATGTCCTCACCGGCGACGCCACCGGTGTGGAAGGTCCGCATGGTGAGCTGGGTTCCCGGCTCACCGATCGACTGCGCCGCGATGATGCCGATGGCCTCACCGAGGTCGACGATCTTGCCGGTGGCGAGCATCGTGCCGTAACAGAAGCTGCAGATACCGGCGCGGTACTTCTCGTCGAGGACGTCACCGTCCTCGACGGCTGCGTCCACCTCGGCTGCGAGGTGCCGCGGGTACTCACACGTGAGCACCGACCGCACCCGCAGACGGGTGACCGCGGCGTCTTCCACCAACACCTCCATGACCTCTTCGGTCACTTCGGTGTTGCGCGGCATGATCGAACCGTCGGCGAGGGTCACGTCCTCGCTCAGCACCCGGCTGAGCAGCGACGTCTCCATGAACCGCACGTGGTCCGGATCGTTGGTGATGTTCTCGATCCAGATGCCACGGGTGGAACCACAGTCCTCGTCCCGCACGATCAGTTCCTGGGCGACGTCGACGAGACGACGGGTCAGGTAACCGGAGTCGGCGGTACGGAGGGCGGTGTCCGCAAGACCCTTGCGTGCACCGTGAGTGGAGATGAAGTACTCGAGGACCGAGAGACCTTCACGGAAGTTGCTCTTGATCGGCCGCGGGATGATCTCACCACGCGGATTGGCCACCAGACCACGCATACCGGCGATCTGACGGACCTGCATGACGTTGCCTCGGGCGCCCGAGCCGACCATCATCTCGATCGGGTTGAACTGCTCGGCCTTCTGCTCGAGGAGCATCGCCTCGGTCACCTGGTTGGTGGCGTCGGTCCAGATCTCGACTTCCTTCTGGCGTCGCTCGTCGTCGGTGATGATGCCGCGGTCGTACTGCTGCTCGACCTTGTCGGCTTCCTTCTCGTGCTTGTCGAGAATGGCGGCCTTGGCGAGCGGCGTGCGGACGTCGGCGATCGAGATGGTCAGACCGGCACGCGTCGAGTACTCGAAGCCCAGTTCTTTCAGTCGGTCGAGGCTGGCCGCCACTTCCGACTTCGTGTACTGGTCCACGAGCAGCCCGGCGATGTCGGTGATGTCACGCTTCTTCACCACGCGGTTCTGGAACGTGAAGTCCGGCGGGAACGCCTCGTTGAAGAGCAGACGCCCGAGCGTGGTCTCGACCATGGCCGAGGTGGTGCCGTTGGAACCCGAACGCCGGATGACGATGCTGCCGTCGCCCGCGGGGTCATCGATCCACTCGTTCTTGGCGTCGTCCCAGCGCTGGCGCGCCGGGAACTCCTCGACCGGGAATCGACCGGCCGGCATCCGCACCCGGATCGGCGCGTGCACCGAGAGGCCCGACTTGCCGTCGGCACCGCGCGTCTCGTGGGCCATGCGCGCCTCTTCGAGCGTGCTGAAGACGCGTCCCGCGCCGGGCGCCTCGGTCACGACCTCGGTGAGGTAGAAGGCGCCGATGATCATGTCCTGGCTCGGCACCGCGATCGGTCGACCGTGCGCCGGCGACAGGATGTTGTGCGCGGAGAGCATGAGCAGTCGGGCTTCGGCCTGGGCCTCCGCTGACAGTGGGAGGTGGACGGCCATCTGGTCACCGTCGAAGTCGGCGTTGAACGCCGCACAGACGAGCGGGTGGATCTGGATGGCCTTGCCCTCGACGAGCACCGGCTCGAACGCCTGGATGCCGAGGCGGTGAAGCGTGGGAGCGCGGTTCAGGAACACCGGGTGCTCCTTGATGACTTCCTCGAGCACGTCCCATACCTGCGGGCGCGAGCGCTCCACCATCCGCTTCGCCGACTTGATGTTCTGCGCGAACTCGAGGTCGACGAGGCGCTTCATGACGAACGGCTTGAACAGCTCGAGTGCCATCTGCTTGGGCAGACCGCACTGGCGCAGCTTGAGGCGAGGACCGACCACGATGACCGAACGGCCCGAGTAGTCGACGCGCTTGCCGAGCAGGTTCTGACGGAACCGACCCTGCTTCCCCTTCAACATGTCCGAGAGGCTCTTGAGCGCGCGGTTCCCCGGGCCCGTGACCGGACGGCCACGACGGCCGTTGTCGAACAACGCGTCGACGGCCTCCTGGAGCATCCGCTTCTCGTTGTTGATGATGATTTCGGGTGCACCGAGGTCCAGGAGGCGCTTCAGCCGGTTGTTCCGGTTGATCACGCGGCGGTAGAGGTCGTTCAGGTCGGAGGTGGCGAACCGGCCACCGTCGAGCTGGACCATCGGACGCAGGTCCGGCGGGATCACCGGCACGGCGCGCAGCACCATGCCCATCGGCGAGTTGATCTGCCGACCGGCGTCGTTCTTGCGGTTGAAGGCCGAGATCACCTTGAGGCGCTTGATGGCCTTGGCCTTGCGCTGGCCCTTGGCGGTCTGGATGACCTCCTTGAGCTCCACTTCCTCGGCCGAGAGGTCGAGGCGGGAGATGAGATCCTCGACGGCCTCCGCGCCCATGCCACCCGCGAAGTAGTCGGACCAACGGGCCCGGATCTCACGCCACACGCGCTCGTCGTCGATGAGCTGCTTGGGCTTCATCGTGCGCATCGCGTCGTAGACGGACTTCAGGAAGTCGAGGTCGAACTGGGTCCGCTCGCGGATCTCCTCGACGTCCTTCTCCGACGCCTTGCGGAGCTTGTCCATGTCGGCCTTGCGGCCGCCGTCACTCTCGGACTTCGCGAGGTCGGCTTCGAGTTCCTGGAAGCGCTTCTCGATCTCGAGGTCGCGGTGCTTCTCCTCGTCGCCCATCTCGGCCTTGATCTCGGCCTCGATCGCGGGCAGGTCGGTGTGGAGCTTCTCGACGTCGACCCAGGTGATCAGGTGCGCGGCGAAGTAGATGACCTTC
>JBBQXR010000385.1:0-3274 GCA_038209455.1 Acidimicrobiia bacterium | reverse complement strand
CAAGGCCGCGCCGACCCGCCGCTGTCCGACCTCGGGCGACGCCAGGCTGAGGTCGCGGCCGAGCACATCGCGGACCAGGGACTGAGCGCAGTGTGGGCTTCGCCGCTCCAGCGGGCGTGCGGGACCGCGACGATCCTCGCCGACCGACTCGGGTTCACGGTGACCACCGACGAACGACTCGAGGAGCGAGACGCGGGGGAGTGGCAGGGCAAGACGCGGGCCGAGATCGAACTCGGGTGGCCCGGATTCCTCTCGGGTGGACGACGACCCGACGGCTTCGAGACCGATGACGTGTTGCACGACCGGGCGTGGGCCGTGATGAGCGACATTGCGGGGAGCGGTGACGAACCGGTGCTCATCGTGAGCCATGGCGGTCTCATCCGCGTGGTGGAGAAGGCACTCGGGTCCGAACCCCATTCGGTGCCCAACCTCGGCGGCCTCGACATCCGCCGGGTCGACGGGCAGATGGAACTCGCCGATCGCATCGTGTTGATCGACGCGCATTCCGTCACCGTGACCGCGCCCCCCGAGGTCTGACCGGTCCTGCGGTCGAGCCCGTGCGGTCGGGCTCGGTTCGTGAAAGGGTTTCGGAATGGCGGCGCCGTTCCGTTTCGACCGGACCTGGTCGTTCGCCGCCTCGCCCGAGGAGTTGTGGGCGGTCCTGAACCGCACCGACGACTACGTCGCGTGGTGGTCGTGGTTGCGGGCCTTCGAGGCCACGGGGATCGAACCGGGCGCGACGGCGCGCTGCACGATCCAGTCGCCGCTGCCCTACGCGTTGCGGTGCACCGTTCAGGTCGACGACGTACAGGCTGCGCGCGCGGTGCACACGACCGTCGACGGTGACCTACGGGGTCCCGCTCGGTTGGAGATTGCGCCGGCGGACGACGGTTCGACCGCGCGTCTCGTCTGGTCGCTCGAACTCGGGAACCCCGTGCTCGCCGGGCTGGCCCGGTTCGGTCGTCCCCTCATGGCCTGGGCCCACGACGTGATCGTCGCCACCGGGGTGGAGCAGTTCCGCCGCCGGGCGCTCGGGAACGGTTCCGGTGACGCCAGCATCGCCTCCTGAGCGTCCAGCACCCCACGCGGACCGCCCTCGGCACGGGGGGCGCGACATCTTCTAAACTCTTCGGTCCCCCGTGGTCCGGAGCCATTTGTGTCACCCAGCCGTCAAGACCCAGAGATCGTGGCCGAACAGGCCTATCTCGACGCGGTCTACGACCGGTTGGAGGCGATGAAGCACTCGGCGTCGTCGGTGGCCGAGGCGTATGCCGATGTGCGGCGGGGTGGCACGCACCAGGCCCGCCTGGAACGGGACATCGCGGTCGACACCACCAACCGTCGCCTCGCCGCGCTCGACATCGGTGACACGCCCCTCTGCTTCGGCCGGCTCGACCTCACCGACAGCAGCCGGTTCTACGTCGGCCGCCTCGGTGTCGACGACGCGGAGCACACCCCGCTCGTCGTCGACTGGCGGGCCCCGGTCGCCGAACCGTTCTACCGGGCCACCGCAGTCGCGCCGATGGGTGTGGTGCGCCGGCGCCACCTCCTCACCCGGCACGGTCGTGAAGTCGTGGGGGTCGACGACGAGGTGTTCGATGCCGTCGCCGTGAACGAGGCCGGTCTCAACGTGATGGGCGAGGGCGCACTCTTCGCCGCACTCGAACGCGAACGCACCGGTCGCATGGGCGACATCGTCGCGACCATCCAGGCGGAGCAGGACGAGGCGGTACGCGCGCCGCTCCCCGGACCACTGATCGTGTCCGGCGGGCCCGGGACCGGCAAGACCGCGGTCGCCCTTCACCGCGCCGCCTACCTGCTCTACACGCACCGGCGGCAGCTCGGGGCCAACGGCGTGCTCCTCGTTGGCCCGAGCAACGTGTTCCTCCGCTACATCGAGCAGGTCCTGCCGTCGCTCGGCGAGGACGAAGTGCAGCTCGCCACGATCACCGGCCTCAAGCCGCAGCTGGGCCGGCTCCGCCGTGAAGCCTCGGATGTCGCCGCGGTCAAAGGTCGCGTGGAGATGGCGGCGGTGCTCCGCAAGGCGTTGGCCGACCGGCAGCGGACCCCGCGCCAGGACGTCGGATTCAACTTCGACGGTATGCGCATGCGGGTGTCCCGCCGTGATTGCCGTCGCATCGTGGAGCGCACGCGGCAGAAGCCGGGGAGCCACAACGAGCGCCGGCCGATCGTGGAGCGGATGCTGCTCGACCGTCTGCTCGCGCAGTACCGCAGCGCGCTCGCCCGCACGCACCAGCAGATGCTCGCGATCGATGACGACGAGAACCACTACGACGCGTCGGTCGCCCGCGCGTTGTCGCGCGGCGAGTCGCCGTCGCCCGAGTGGGAGCGTGAGGTGCTCGGTCGACTGCGGCGCGTTCAGGAGGTCCGCACGCTGCTGGAGCGCATGTGGCCGATGCTGTCGGGCCAGGAGTTGGTGCACGACCTGTTCTCGTTCCGGGGTCTGATCCGCTCCGCCGCCGACGGGTTCATCTCTCGCGCTGACCAACTCCTGCTCGAACGCGACCGGTCGCCGAGTGTGCGCGAGGTGCAGTGGACCGACAGCGATGCCGCGCTGGTGGACGAAGCCGACGCGATCTGTGGTCCGGTCGAAGCTGCCCGGCCGCGTCGGGCCCGCCGGCGGACCGATGCCGATCGCGCGGTGGCCGACATCGCCTCGCGCACCGTCGCCGATCTCGGGCTCGGTCAGTACATGACTGCCGCGCAACTCACCTCACGCTTCATCGAACCCGCGGCCACCGAGTCCGGGATCCCGGCGCTGCGCACGTTCGGCCACATCCTCGTGGACGAGGCGCAGGACCTCTCTCCGATGCAGTGGCGCATGTTGGCGCGCCGGTGCCCGAGTGGTTCGTCCACCCTCGTCGGCGACTTCGGTCAGGCATCCCGCCCGGGTGCCGCGAGTGGCTGGGACGACGTCCTCTCGCACCTCACCACCTACGACGCGACCCGTCGGGTGGACCTCACCGTCAACTATCGCACGCCGGCCGAGATCATGGACCTCGCCAACCGGCTGCTGGCCGTGGCGGCGCCGGACATCCCGCCGACGCGCTCGGTGCGCGAGACGGGGGAGCAGCCCGAGTTCCGTCGCGTGCACGACCTCATCGGCGAGGTCTCGGCCACCGCCCGCGAGTTCGCCGGTCGGCGCGGGACCACCGCGGTGATCGCGCCCGAGGAACTGCACGCCGCCATCGTCGGCTCATTGAGTGACGTCGGGGCCGCGGCCGGTGGTCCCGATGCGCTCGACGCGCGCACC
>JBBQXR010000384.1:0-3277 GCA_038209455.1 Acidimicrobiia bacterium | reverse complement strand
ATCGCTCGGTGGCTGGCCTTGGTGCGTCGCGCCCTCACTGCGGTCGGCAGCTCGCTCGACGCGCAGGCTCGCGTCGACCTGGCCGCCGCCGACGAGGCCAATCGCGTCGGTACCGCACTCGTCGAGCGCGCCGATCAGGATGCGCGCGCCCTCGGGATCAACGATTGTGTGACCTCGACCACCGGATGAGATCCACCGGTACGATCCGGTCGTGACGACCAACGATCGGCTCTCCGCCCTCGACGCGTCGTTCCTCCATCTCGAATCCGCCGAAACGCCGATGCACGTGGGCACCTTGGCGATCTTCGAGGGCGAACGCCTCGTCGACTCGACGGCCCGGTTCCGCCTGGCCGAGGTCCGGGCGCTCGTCGCCTCCCGGCTGCATCTGATCCCTCGCTTCCGGCGCCGGCTCATGACCGTGCCGCTCGAGCAGGGTCGTCCGATCTGGGTCGACGACGAGCATTTCGACATCTCGTACCACGTCCGGTTGACCGCGCTCCCGAAGCCCGGCTCGTGGGACCAACTCCTCACGCTGACGGCGCGCATCGAGGCGCAGACGCTCGACCGGAGGCGCCCGCTCTGGGAACTGTGGTTCGTCGAAGGGCTCGACTCGGGGCGCGTCGCCCTGGTCCAGAAGACGCACCACGCGCTCGTCGATGGTGTGTCCGGTGTCGACGTGGCGACGGTGCTGCTCGACTTCGATCCCGACGCGCGCGCGGGGACGCCACCCGAGTGGACGCCGGTGCCGCCCCCGTCGAACGCGCGGTTGCTTGCCGACACGATGGTGGAACGCGCCACGGAGCGGACCGAGATGGTGCGGACCGCCCGCGGGGTCCTGCGCACCCCGCAACGCACGGCGCAACACGCCGGGCGTCTCGGTCACGCGCTGCGGAGCCTGGTCGAGACGATGCCGATCGCGCCGCGCACGTCGCTCCACGGTGCGGTGGGACGTCGACGCTCGTTCGTCGGTGCCCGGGTTTCGATCTCCGAGGTGAAGGAGGTCCGGAGCGTGCTGGGTGGCACGGTGAACGATCTCGTGCTCGCGTGCGTGGCGGGCGCGTTGCGGCGCCGGTTGCTCTCCCGCGGCGAGGGCGTCCCCGACCATCTCCGAGTCGTGTGTCCCGTCTCGGTGCGGACCCAGGATCAGCACCAGCAACTCGGGAACCAGCTCTCGGCCATGTTCTTGGACCTGCCGCTCGGTGACCCCGATCCGGTCGCGCGGCTCGCCGCGATCCGAGCCGCCACCGCCCACCTCAAGGAAGAAGGGCAAGCGGCGGGTACGGCGTTCCTCCTGGACATGACGAGATACGCCGCGCCGACGATGCTCGGTGTTGCCGCGCGCCTCGTCCACCGGCAGCCGTTCGTCAACCTGGTGGTGACGAACGTCCCGGGTCCACCGGTCCCGCTCTATTGCATGGGCGCGCGGATGGTGGCGGCGTACCCGCTGGTCCCGCTGTCGCGGAACCTGGGACTGGGGATCGCGATCCTGTCCTACTGCGACGTCCTGCATTTCGGACTGTGGGCGGATGCCGATCTCCACCCGGATCTGGCCGAACTCGGGGCCGACGTCGAAGCGGCCTTCGCGGAACTGAGGCATGCTGCCGGCCAACGAGACGTCGACCGGGGAGCCGTCGGATGACCGAGCTGTGGGAACGCGACGCGTGGGAAATCGCGGATGCCGTGCGGACCGGCGCGCTTCGGGCCACCGACGTGTTGGACGTCACGCTCGGTCGGATCGACACGCATGACGGAGCGTTGAACGCGATCTGCTACGTCGATCCCGAGGGGGCACGCGCACAGGCCGAGGCCGTCGACGCCGCGGTCGGTCGAGGTGAGGACCCGGGGCCGTTCGCCGGCGTGCCGATCGGCGTCAAGGAACTCGCGCAGGCGAAAGGATTCCCCGACACTCACGCGTCGGTCGTCTATCGCGACGAAATCGCGCCCGCAGACTGTCCCGAGGTCGAAGGGCTCCGCGCGGCCGGGGCGGTCGTCACCGCACTCACCACCGCGCCCGAGTTCGGGATCCCGAGCTACACGGCCACGCCACTCCACGGCATCACCCGCAACCCGTGGAACCACGAGCGGACACCTGGTGGATCGTCCGGCGGATCGGCGGCGGCCGTCGCGGCCGGGATCTTCGCCGCCTGCACGGGGAGCGATGGAGGCGGGTCGATCCGTATCCCCGCGTCGTACTCCGGCCTCCCGGGCATGAAGGCGACCTTCGGTCGCATTGCGCACGCCGGCATGCACGATCCGTTCGACACCGGGCTCACCTCCGTCAGCGGTCCGATCGTCCGGTCGGTGCGTGACGCGGCGCGCTACCTCGACGCGACGAGCGGGCCGCGCGTGTCGGACCCGACGTCGTTGCCCAAGCCTGCGCCGTACGAACCGCTCGTGGCGGATGTCGACCGCGCCCGTGACCTCCTGCGCGGTCGGCGCGTCGCCTGGACGTCGACGCTCGGTTACGCAGAGACCGATCGTGACGTGGAGGCCTCGACCCGTGCGCTCGCCGAGGAGTTGATCGCGGCTGCGGGCCTCGAACTCGTCGACATCCCGATCGACTTCCCGAAGCCGGGACGGGCGTGGGGTGTGCTCGGCGCCGGCAACATGGCGGCCTGGAAACTCGACCGCTGCGCCGAGCACCTCGACGAGTTGGATTTCCTCGCCCGGGTGTCGGTGGAAGGCATGCCGAATCTCCGCGCCCGTCACCTCGGCGCCGCGGTCCGGCGCCGCCAGGAGATCCTCGTCGCAGCGGCGGAGGTGTTCGATCACGTCGACCTGCTGCTGACCCCGACGACCCCGACCACGGCCTACCAGGCCGAGGGCACGCTCGTCGGCGACGTGAACGGGCGCGAGGTCGACCTCATGTATCTCTCGGCGCCGTTCACTGCGCCGTTCAACATGACCGGCCAGCCCGGCATCTCGATCCCGGCCGATCTCGTGGGCGGGATGCCCTGCGGACTCCAGGTGGTGGCTCGCCGGTTGGAGGACGAACTGTGCCTCGCCGCCGGCGCAGTCCTCGAAGCCGTGCACCCCTGGCCCAAGTTCGCCCCCACCGCCTGAACTTGCGTCAAAACCCACGCCACGCGTGGGTTTTTGACGCAACTTGGCGGATGGGCGGAGCAGGTACGCTCCGGGCGTGACCGACGTGACGAGTCGGCCGGGCGACCCGCCACGGGCGCCCAGGCCGCCGAAACAGGAACAGGTTCCGGCGTCCGAGGAGATCACGGAGGTGGCGCCGGGCGTGCTGCGCATGCAGCTGCCGATCTGGCTGCCG
>JBBQXR010000383.1:0-3286 GCA_038209455.1 Acidimicrobiia bacterium | reverse complement strand
GCGATCGATGCCACCGGGAGCCGCGACGTCACCGCGGAGCTCAACCTCTTCCTGGCCAGCGTGAAGCCCGACACCACGGTGAACTTCCCGACCAACGGGCGGTTTCGGGCCGAGAGCGCAGTCACGTTGCTCCAGAAGCGCCGGGTGACGATCGAGGGTCACGGTTCCACGCTGTTCGCCGCCACCGACGGCCGCGACGCGAAACCGCCGTTCTTCAACTACCGGTCGGGGTGGCCTCGGTCGCGCGACCACGTGTTGATCCGCGGCAGCAGTGATCTCGTCATCCACGACCTCACCGTCATGGGCCCGAACCGCAGCGGCACATTCCGCGCCGAACTCGAGGCCCAGGCCGGATTCGATATCCTTCGCTCTCAGCACGTCACGCTGGACGGCGTCACCGTGCGCGAGACCTACGGTGACGGCGTCTACATCGCCGGCGCCTCGACCGACATCGTGATCAAGAACTGCACCCTCGACCACAACGGACGCCAAGGCGTGGCGATCGTGGCAGGGGAGCGGGTCACGGTGCAGGGCTGCACCATCGACGACACGGGTCGGTCTGCGATCGATCTCGAACCCGCCCACGGCATCGTCCGGACCGTGCACGTGCAGGACAACCACGTGAACCGCACCACCAACTTCCTCCTCGCCGCCGTCGGTGCCGGTGTCGGCGTTCAGGACGTCTGGCTCGAACGCAACACGGTCACCGGTGGGAAGGGCGTGAGTGTCTTCGTCGGTACCGAGCGCATTGTCCGCCAGGGAATCCACGTGCTTGACAACACCGGGAGTGGGACGTCGGCCGGTTACGAGCACGTGCTGATGCACTTCGCCCGGTTCGACGGCATCGAGGTACGGGGGAATCATCAGCGGGTGGCGAGTGGCGTCACACCGGTCCAACTGCACGACTCGTGCAACGCCAAGATCGGCGACAACGAGTTCCCGGGCGTATCGGCGAACGCCACGGTGACGACCGACGGTGACTGCACGACGCCGGTCACGCCTGGTCGCCGTGCGACGGCCACCACCGGACCGGGACGCGGCTCGACCCCGACTCGACCGCGCCACACTCCGACGACCACCACGCCGGCACCGGTCGCGATCGCGCCGCCCGCGTCGGGTCGGGGACACGGAACCTCGCCGGGCACGGTCGCGATCGCGGTGGCCATCGGGGCGCTGGCGGGCATCGGCGGGACGCTCGGTCTGCAATGGGGACGCGACCAACGCCGCGCCGAATCCGTCACCGATCCCCAGGCGGACTCCGAACCCGAGCGCTAACCGATCCCCGGCCGCGCCTCCTCGACCCGAGGTCGGTGGAGTCCGCCGCGCTCGCTGGCGTCCGGTACCCGGTGGGTCGGTTGCAGCGGCGCGCCCGGTGCCAGCGCTTCGGTCCATGATGATGGGCGATGCTCCGGGAGGTCGACGGTGGGCCAGGCCTCGGCCACGCCCACGAGTGTCGTCAGCGTTGCGTACCCGGCCCGCACCAGTCCGGTGTCGGTGTCCGGGGCAAAGGTCACTTCGGCGAGCACGAGTTCGGTGGCGAGATGACGCTGGTCCGTCCCGGCCCGGTCGTCGACCGACTCGGCGAGGGCCATGCGCACCTCCCCGAACGGTGCGAGGCGGGCCCACTGCACACCGAGCACGTCACGGCGCGCCCGGTCGGGCACGTTGAGATTGAGGACGGACCGGGGCGGACCCTCCAGCAGGAGCGGGATCGTCTCGATGGTGAGTGCAGCGGCAGTCTCCCAGTGCCACGGATCACCGGACTGGAGACTCACCGCCAACGCCGAGATCCGCAGGTTCTGCGCCGTCAGCGCGGCACCGACGGTGCCAGAATGCAGCACCGCGCGACCGGTGTTGAGGCCGGCGTTGATCCCGGATACGACGAGGTCCGGTGGTGGGCCGAAGCCACCGAGGTTCGCAGCCATCACGCAGTTCGCGGGGGATCCGCGCAGTGCCCACGCCTCGATACCCGGCTGGTCCGGAAGCTCGACGCGCTGCGCGTCGAGTCCGCCGCTCGCGAGTGGTCCGATGGCCGCTGCCGCACCGCTCTGGTCCCGATCGGGAGCGACGACGATCACCTCGAAATGTCCGTCGGACGCGAGGGCCCGGGCGAGATGCTGGATGCCGACGGCGTCGACACCATCGTCGTTGGTCACGAGGATGCGAGTCACCGGGTGATCCTGTCACGGGTGCCACCGGCGTGCGCCACGGCGGGAGGCGAAACGAATACCGGGGCCGGAGGCACGATCCGGGCAGGAGGACCGGCCTCACGGCCCCGGTATTCGTTTGCTGGACCCATTGTACCCCTGCACGGAACGACCGAAACCTCGGGTGACGACGATCGGTGGACCACGCGCGACGCGTGTCGGTCCGCGTGCTCGCGAGCACCATGACCGCAAGTCGGGGGCACGTAGAGTCCCGCACCATGGCGGGTGACGGGCGGCGGCAGGTACTGGGACCGCAGTCGTCGTCGTGAAACCATCGGCCTTCTTCCGCGCCGCGGTGGCGGTCGCTGCGACTGGGCTGATCCTGCGCGTCGGGTACGTCCTCGCGCTCGGGACCCACCCGAAGCTCGGGATCGACGGCACCTGGTATGCGCTGCAGGCCGGCACGATCGCCGATGGGCTCGGCTATCTCGACGTGGGCCGCTATTTCGCGCTTCGTGGCGCAGTACCGACCGCCCAGTTCCCACCCTTGTGGCCCGGGTTGCTGTCGTTGTTCCACGTTGCCGGCGTCTCGTCGCTGCTCGGCTACCGGCTCGTGGGCGCCTTCGTCGGTACGGCGACGATCTTCACCACGGCCTACGTCGGGCGGCGGATCGTCGGCGCGCGTACCGGACTCGTCGCAGCGGCGATCGTCGCGGTGTCACCGTGGATGATCGCGGCGGATGGTTCGCTCATGGCCGAGAGTTTGTTCGTTGCGCTCGTGACCGTCGCGGTGCTCATCGCCGTCACCTGGCGCGAAGCCGCGAGCCCGTGGCGATTCGCGGTCCTCGGTTTGGTTCTCGGTCTCGCGACCATGACCCGCACCGACGGCTTGGTGATCGGTGCCGCATTGATCGCAGTTGTCGCGTGGCGGGCACCGACGCTCCCGGTCCGCCGGGTGGCACTCGGTGCGGTCGCGGGCGCAGCGATGGTGGTGGTCCTCGTGCCGTGGGCGGTCCGGAACCAGAACGCGTTCGGAACGTTCGTCCCCGTGTCGAACAACTCCGGCAGCCTCATCGGTGGTTCGAACTGCGCCGACCGCACCGGCAATCCCCAAGCCGAGGATGCACAGTTCGACCGGC
>JBBQXR010000382.1:0-3288 GCA_038209455.1 Acidimicrobiia bacterium | reverse complement strand
CGAGATCGACGCGTGCGAGTTGCTGACGGGCGTCCCGATCACCGCGAAGTGCAGCTGTCCGTACGGTGCCGTCTGCAAGCACTGCATCGCGCTGGCCTTCGTGGCCGCCGACCGCCTCGACGGATCGCCCATCGCGGTGGCCACGTTCTTCGGTGTACGCGACGAAGATCTCGGCACACCACCACCCGAAGTGGCGGAGTCCGGCGAGCCGGGCGCAGTCACGACCTTCGACACCCGTCGTCACGCGCAACTGGCGCGCACGGTCGCGAGCCTGCTCGAGAAGCCGGGCCCGGATGCCGCGACCGTCTTCGAAGCAGCCACCAAGGTGCTCGAGCCTCCGGCCGCGGTGCGGGAGCGACTCGGGATCGACGGGCCGCCTTCGGACATCGATCCGCCAGGCTGAGCCCGGCGACCCGGGTCAACCCCGGTGCATCTCCTTGGCCGCCGCGATGACTCGGATGAGGTCGGCCGTCGTCTTCCGTGCGTCGAACCGATCGTGGGCGCGGACGCGGGCTGCATCGCCCAGACGCGTCCGCAGTTCATCGTCACCGAGCAACTTCGTGATCGCAGCCGCGATCCCCGCCTCGTCACCCGGTGGCACCAACAGCCCGGTCTCGCCGTCGACGACCATCTCGGGGATACCGCCGACGTCGGTCGCCACCACGGGCCGTCCCGCGAACATCGCCTCGAGCACCGAGTAGGGCGACTTGTCGATCTCGCTCGGTAGTGCGAACACTGCGGACCGCTCGAGCATCGCCACCAGCCGCGGATCGCCCGGCGTGAGGTCGTTGAACACCCGCACGCCCGGCTCCGGCGGCACCAGTTCCTGGGTGACGAGGTTCAGCACACACGTCCCCCGCAGGTGATCGCGGAACGCGCGGACCAAGGCCCATCCTCCCTTGCGGTCCATCGAGTTCCCCGTGAACGTGATCTCGGGTAGCGCGCCGGGCGCGGGAGGGTCGACCGCAACGGGATCCGGCGGGATGATGCCGAACGGGATCACGCGGAGTCGATCGGGTCCGAGTTGGTAACGATCGCGGATTGCGCCGGCGCACCATTCGGACTGGGCGACCACGATCGTGGTCGCGCGGAAGACCCGCTCCTCGAAGTACTCGCCGACCCGTGCGGTGGTGGGCGTGAACCGACCCGGGCGCCGAAACGGCAACTGCACCGCGTTCTGCGCGGCCGATCCGTCGGTCGACACGACCGACGGATACGCACGGAGCTCGCTGGTCACCCGAAGCGCAACGTGCTGGGAGTACGCGTGGATCGCGTCGATGGGCCGCGCCGCCATCTCGGCGTGCAGCAATCGTCGCGCCGTGGTGGAGAGCGCGAGTTGCGCCCGCACCGGCGCGAGGTCGAGGTCGAGCCGCGACAGGCCGGGGATCCGGAGCCCGACGAGGCGTCGAGACACCGACCGGGGCGGCAGATCGATCGACGCGCAGTCCACCTCGGGGTGCTCCGCCAAGGCGCGCGAGATGTTGAGGTGCATCGTCGCGTGCCCGCCGAGGTTCTCGTTCAGCAGGATCAGCCGACCGATGTCCGGCAATACGTTGTGTTGTTCCATGGCGACCACTAGGTGCGTATCGGAGCGCGCTGAGCTGTACTCAAGCCCGATGACCGTGGTCCCGTCGGGTCGGGCATTGCTCGGACCAGAAGCTCGACCGCGGCGTACGCGGCCTCCGCCGGACCGATTTCGTCCGGTCGGAGCAGATTGGCCATGATGCGCAACACCCATTCCATGAGCGTCCTGGAGTGCATACCCACTCGGGTCAGCTCACGCATCACGGCCGGGTTCCCGATCAGTTTCACGAAGATGCGGGCGACCTTGAAATAGAGGCCGTACACCTCTTCGAGCCGTTCGGGATACCGGGCGAGCGCCAGTCCGTCGCCGGTGCTCAGTGCCTCGCTGACCGTTTCCGCCACCATTCGGCCGGTTTCGTACGCGTAGGCGATGCCCTCACCGTTGAACGGGTTGATCGAACCCGCGGCGTCGCCCGCGACGATCCACGTGGGGCCGACCTTGGGGAGCACGGAGCCTCCCGTCGGCAGCCGGCCACCGGTCGGCGGTCCGCACGCGGTCTCCGGTGTGATCCCCCACCGTTCGGGCGTCATCGCGACGAACTCGTCCAGCAGTCGCGACGTGTTGACGGCCTTGAATCCGGTGAAGGTGTCGAGCAGGCCGGCACCGACGTTGACCGTCCCGTCCCCGACCGGGAAGATCCAGCCGTAGCCAGGCATGTGGTTCCCGCTGCGGTCCCGGAGGTCGAGATGGGACTCGATCCACGGTTCGGCGTGCATCGGACTGGTGTAATAGCCGCGAATCGCCATCCCCATCGGGTACGAGCGGTCGCGCTGGGTCCCCAGCGCGCGGCCGAACCGGGAGTTCGCACCGTCGGCCACCACGACATAGCGGGCGCGCACGATCTCCGTCGTCCCCGTGTCGTTCCGACGGATTGCCGCGCCCCGGACGAAACCGGACTCGACGACGGGCTCCAGCGCCTCGGAGGCCTGCCACACCGTGGCGCCGGCCTTCACCGCCTGGTCGGCGACCATCTCGTCGAGGTCACGGCGCCGGACCACATAACCATGGGAAGGATAGATGGGGTGGCTCGGCCACTCGAGTTCCAGCGTGATTCCGTGGGCGATGGAACGTAACCCCTCGTAGCGATGGAATTCCTCGAGCGGCGATCCGAGCCCCATGTCGATCAGCTGACGCACCGCACGCGGGGTGAGTCCGTCCCCGCAGGTCTTCTCTCGTGGGAACCGCTTCTTCTCGACTGCGATCACCGAATGACCCGCCTCCGCGAGCCAGTACGCAGCCGCGGCGCCTGCAGGTCCGGCACCGACGACCAGCACGTCGACGCGCTCGTCGGCGCGGCGTTCGTCGCGGGTCGGATCGGGCACGGATGCATCGTCGCACGCCGACGTCGGCGAAGCACACCGGGCGGCCCGCCGCGCTCGGGAACGGAACCGACACCGATCGCGTCGCCAACGCGAAAAAGTACCGCCCCGAGCACTGGATGTGTCCGCACGCGATCTAGCGTGGTAGAGAACCACCCGCACAAATGGACCGGTTCGGGTGACGCCGATGTCGGGGGATTGTCGGACTCGATCCGAGGAGGGGACCAGGGAATATGCCGAACGTTCTCCGCAACGTAGGAAACTGGCTCGGTCTGGATTTCCTCGCGCCGAACGGCCGGCTCATCTGGTTCTCCCTGATCACCTTCGTGATGATCGGCCTCGTGATCGCCAAGATGCGCACGCCGAAGCCCGACCGTCCCACCA
>JBBQXR010000381.1:0-3323 GCA_038209455.1 Acidimicrobiia bacterium | reverse complement strand
AGTCGAGTTCGCCGAATCCTGAATGACGGTTGACCGCCCGATCGCAACCGAACCGGCGGTCCCTCCGATGACAATCGTGGCGTCCAAGCCCGAGGTGCCGCTTCCAGTCTGGACGGTCGGAACATCGACAACGGTCGCCCTGATCTTCACGCCGGATGCGCTGGACGGCAGTGAACCCGCGGTGAACGTTGCTTTGGCCTGACCCAAAGCCTGTGTGCTAGTTGCGACGGTCAGCGTCTGTGCGACGGCGGGAGACACCGTTTCACCGCCGCCGGTGGGATTGTTGATCGTGAACGCCACCGTGGCGCCACCGACCGGCTGATTCGCCGCATCCGTCACCGTCGCGGTCAAGGTCGAAACACCCGCAGTGCCCCCCGAGTTCGGCGAGACGACCGTCGGCGATGCTTGCAGCGTGATCTTCACGGCGTTTGCAACTGCGGACGTGATCGATGCGGTCACGACGTCCGAAGTGGTCGGAGCCGCTGCGTTGAAGACCTGAATCGTTGCCACGCCTGCGGCACGAACCGTCAAAGTATTGGTCGCGATGCCCCCTGCCGCTACTACAGTCGATTGGCCTGAACCTGGTGTTGAGCCGGACGACCAAGTCCCGGACGTGCTGGCGAATACCACCGAGGTGCCGACTGGAGCCGTGACATTGATAACCAACGTGGCGTTGGGCGTCAGGGACAAGGCGACGAGTCGATTCGTCGACGCCGGCACCGTTGAAGTGATGCCGAACGCAGTCGAGCCCGTGATCGCATAGTCGGTTGTACGTGTCACTCCTGCAGCGACTACGGATACGGTGCCCGTCCCCGCCGTCGCCCCGGATACTTGTGCGGTGATCTGGCCGTTGGCGTTGGTCGTGGCAGAAGTCGGGCTGATCGCGAGCGTCGTGGCCCCCGAACTGCTGATGACGACCGGCGTATCGACGATCGGCGTTCCACCTGCGTCCTTGACCGTGACCGTCAACGTTGCTGAGGCGCCGTTGGTGATTAAAGCTGTCGTCGTCGACGCGAGATCGATGGTCGATCCCGAGATCGCAACGGGGATCTGAGACGTCACAGTCCCTGAGGTTGCCGTGATCGTCGCCGTGCGATTCGTTCCGTTGCCACCGCCGGCCGAAAATGTGACGACGACCTTCCCGGATGCATCGCTCACTCCGCTGCTGCCGGAAAGAATGCCAGTGGTTGCAGCGAAGGTAACAGTCACGCCCTGAACAGCCGCGTTGGACGAATTGAGGACCGTTGTTGTGATCGTCGTCGAGTTGGAATTGTCGGTCTTTACTGAGGTCTGCGAGACGGCCAGATTCAGCGCTGCCGCGGTGGGTACTGGTATGACCGGCGTCGTCGTGCCGCTATTCCCCGACCCACCCCCTCCGCAAGCACTCAGCAGCGCGAACAGCGCCATCAAAATGAAAGACGTAGTCGCGCGCAACGAAATGATGTTCAACGTGTGCTCCTGCTACCGATGGGGATGACGAACGGTGTCGATCGTAGTGCCGACTGCCTGGTTTTACCGCTTCGAATTAACGCGATAATCCGTGTCAAATTAAGCGTTTGCCGCGTGTAATTAGAGCGCAGCTTTCAAAGAGTGGCAATGAAGCGGTCGGCTTTTCGCGGCGGTGTTGCTCGCATGCCTCGTCCTCCGGGAAGTTATCCTTAGACGGGCTTGGGAGTCGTGTTTAAGTCCTCAGGGACCACGCCGCACGTCACCCTGCCACGCCGCATTCCTCCTCGCGCCCGTCATGGCCCGCCTCCCACGTCTCTACGCCCCCGCCATCGTCCAGCACGTCGTCCAGCGACCGATCGCGGGGCGCGAACTGTTCGCCGACGCGACGGATTTCGCATGGTTCATCGAGCTGCTGCAGGACGGGGTGCGTGAGCAAGGTGTCGCATTGCATGCCTACGTGTTGATGCCGGGTCAGATCCGCCTGCTCGCCACGCCGTCCCGAGCCGATTCGATCGCCCGGCTGATGCAGGGTATCGGCCGACGCTACGTCCCCCACCTCAATCGCAAGACGCTCCGCCGCGGTCCCCTGTGGGAGCAACGTTATCGCTCGACGCTGATCGACGCCGACGAATTTCTCCTTCCGTCGATGCGTTACGTCGAACAGCGGCCGGTGGCGGAGGCGCTGGTCACTGAGCCGGGAGCGTGGCGCTGGTCGAGTTACGGCCACCACGTCGGGCGGGAGCAGCAGCCCTTCCTCAGCGATCACGCGCGCTACTGGTCGCTGAGCGACACGCCGTTCGAACGTCAGGCGGCCTATCGCGACCTCGCCGCCGTGGCGCTGGCCGACGCCGCATCCGAGCACATCGAGAACGCGGTCGATCGGGGATGGGTGCTCGGCGGACCGGTCTTCGTCGCGGGCCTGGACGAAGCGGTCAATCGCCGGACGCAGCCGCTGAAAAGAGGCCGCAAGAGCGCCTAGCCGAACCGTCCTTGCGCGCGATCTGTCCCCATTTAACGTCAGGTCGGAGCGGAGTTCGATTAAATTGGGGTGCGACCCTCAATGTTTTCATTGTGGTCCGTGGTGCAGCGCATTAAAGTGCGCCTTCGCTTTCTTGTAGCCGACGGCCGTCCATGACCACTTCGCACAGTTCTTTCTCGTCGGATTCCATCGACATCGAGCAGTTGCGTTCGGTCGCCGAGCGGGACGGTCTCTACCGTCGCGACGGCGAGCACGACGCATGCGGGGTCGGATTCGTCGCGCACATCCGCGGGCACAAGAGCCATTCGATCGTCGAGCAGGGCCTCCTGATCCTGAAGAACCTCGACCATCGCGGCGCGGTCGGTGCGGATCCGCTGATGGGCGACGGCGCCGGCGTCCTGATCCAGATCCCCGACGCGGTCTTCCGCGAGGAGATGGGCAAGCAGGGCGTGACGCTGCCGCCGGTGGGTGAGTACGGCGTCGGCATGGTCTTCCTGCCGAAGGAGCAGGCTTCCCGCATGGCCTGCGAACAGGAACTCGAACGCGCGGTGCGCGCCTGCGGCCAGGTGCTGCTCGGCTGGCGCGACGTGCCGATCAACCGCGACATGCCGATGTCGCCGGCCGTCAAGGCGAGCGAGCCGGTGATCCGCCAGCTGTTCATCGGTCGCGGTCCCGAGGTGATGGTCACGGACGCGCTCGAACGCAAGCTCTACATCATCCGCAAGTCGGCCGGCCACGCGATCCAGGCGCTCAGGCTCAAGCACGGCAAGGAGTTCTTCGTGCCGTCGATGTCGGCGCGGACCATCGTCTACAAGGGCCTGCTGCTGGCCGACCAGGTCGGCGTCTACTACGAAGACCTGGCAGACCCGCGGACCGTATCGGCCATCGCGCTCGC
>JBBQXR010000380.1:0-3354 GCA_038209455.1 Acidimicrobiia bacterium | reverse complement strand
CCGATGCGGTCCGACATGCCCCACTCCCGCACCATGCGGCGGGCGATCTCGGTACCGCGGACGAGGTCGTTGCTCGCACCCGTCGACTGCGACGCGAAGACCATCTGTTCCGCAACGCGTCCACCGAGCATCACGCAGAGCATGTCCTCGAGGAAGTTCTTGTCGTGCGAGTAGCGCTCCTCTTCGGGCAGCTGTTGGGTCATACCGAGCGCCATACCGGTCGGGAGGATCGTGACCTTGTGCACCGGGTCCGCGTGGTCGAGGACGTACGCCGCGATCGCATGACCGGCCTCGTGGTACGCGGTGTGTTCCTTCTCTTCTTCGTTCATCACGACGGTCGGCCGCTTGAGGCCCATGAGGACCCGGTCACGCGCGTCCTCAAAGTCTTCCTTGTGGACCGAGTTCTCGCCGCGCCGCACCGCGAAGAGTGCAGCCTCGTTCACGAGGTTGGCGAGGTCGGCACCCGACATGCCCGGCGTGCCGCGCGCGACCACTTCGACGCTGACGTCGTCGGAGATCTTCTTGTCGCGGAAGTGGACCTTGAGGATCTGGATCCGCTCCTCGAGGGTGGGAAGCGGAACCATGATCTGGCGGTCGAATCGACCCGGTCGCAGCAACGCGGGGTCGAGGATGTCGGGTCGGTTGGTGGCGGCGATCATGACGACGCCGGCGCCCGACTCGAATCCGTCCATCTCCGCGAGCATCTGGTTCAGGGTCTGCTCCCGCTCGTCGTGCCCACCGCCGAGACCGGCGCCGCGCTTGCGGCCGATGGAGTCGATCTCGTCGATGAAGATGATTGCGGGGGCCTGCTTGCGCGCGGTCTGGAAGAGGTCGCGCACCCGGGCGGCACCGACGCCGACGAACATCTCCATGAAGTCGGATCCGGTGATCGCGATGAACGGTACGCCGGCCTCACCGGCGACGGCGCGAGCAATGAGGGTCTTGCCGGTACCCGGCGGACCGACGAGCAGGACGCCGCGCGGGATGCGAGCGCCGATCTCGGCGAACTTGCCGGGGTTCTTCAGGAAGTCGACGACCTCGGTGATCTCCTCCTTCACCGGTTCGTACCCGGCGACGTCGGAGAAGGTGGTCTTGGGCTTCTCGGCGTCGTAGACCTTGGCCCGACTCTTGCCGATGTTCATGACCGCGCCCATCTGGCCCTGCGCGCGTCGGTTCATCCAGACGAAGAATCCGATGAGGGCGGCGATCGGGAGCAGGTAGATCAGGATCGGCAGCCACGGGTTCGAGGTCTCACGCGTGTACTTGACGTCGACGCCCTCGTCCTGGAGTTGCTTCAGTTCGGTGGGCTGGAGGTCGTTGTTCGGACCCGCCGACGTGAACTCGGTCTGGCCGTCGATCTTGGTGGTGAACTTGCCGCTGATCTTGCCGGTCTGCGGGTCGAACTCGACCGAGCGGATGTGGCCCTTCTTGACCTCGCTCGAGAATCGGCTGTAGCTGATGGCGGCCTTGCTCGTCGTCCCGCTGTTGAGCGTGGTGGTGAAGAGGACGAGCGCGACCACCGCGACGATGGCGAGGGTGACCCAACGTGACCACGGCTTCGGGGCCGGCCCGGGCGTGCCGGGGCCGGTCGGACGGTCGGGTCGGGTGGGCGGCCGATCTGGCGGTGGGGTACTCACGACGGAGAGGAACTCCTGGTTCGGGGCGGGCCGGAACACGATGCGGGCCGGGCCCCAATGTTACGGCCCGGAGAGTGCCGGGACCCGGTCGCTTCCCAGCCAACACCCCGCCCGGCGAAGAGATTCCACGAGAGCAGGTATCTCCACCCGCCCTCTGGTTTCCCGCTCCGGTTCACTGCGTTCACGGGCCGCTCGGGCCACGGGCGAGTGGAACCCGAGCGTCCGTGAGCGGGTATCTCCACCCGCCCTCTTATGCTCACGTCGATGAGCGTCGCGCCGACCAGGATCCGGTGGGGTCTCGGCGACTTCGCCTGGGCCTGGCCGGCGGTGATCGTCAGCCAGGTCATCGTCGGCACCATCGTCATCGGAGTTCGCGGTGGCGGGCCGCACTACACCACCGATGCGGTCGACATCGCGGTCGTGACCGCCGTGAGCGCAGCCTTCACCGCACTGATCCTCCTCGCCCTGGCCCGCGCTAAGGGCCGCGGCTCGCTGCTCGCCGACTTCGGGTTCCGGATCCGGTGGACCGACGCGCCGTGGGTGCTGGTCGGTGTTGCGATTCAGGGGATCGCGATCGGGGCGGTCGAGTTGATCACGCTGGTCGCGGGGTCCGAGCCCCAGCAGGACGTGGCCCGGGCCCTCGAACATTCCGCGACGACCGCCAAGGTGTTCGGCGCGATCGCGGTGGTGGTGGCGGCACCGATCGCCGAGGAACTGCTCTTCCGGGGCCTACTGCTCCGTGGTCTGCTGCGTCGGTACGGTGCGCCGGCCGCGGTCCTGATGAGCAGTGCGGTGTTCGCGATGGTCCACCTGGTCGATCCGAACGCAGTCACGCTGCTCGCACCTCTGGCGCTGGTCGGGGTGGTCTCGGGCATCCGGGCGGTGCGAACG
Source organism: Acidimicrobiia bacterium (assembly GCA_038209455.1). Classification (GTDB taxonomy): domain Bacteria; phylum Actinomycetota; class Acidimicrobiia; order IMCC26256; family JAENVU01; genus JAENVU01. The sequence continues at coordinate 826 of JBBQXR010000380.1, read as the reverse complement.
GGAGAGCTCTCCCAGTCGATCCTCATCCACGCGGGCTTCAACCTGTTCACCGCCGTGGTCCTCCTCTCGTAAGCCCCTGACCTGCACCAACGCGTGTCTCATCCCTCGAATCATCCCTCGTCATCCCGTGATCATCCTCCAGAAAATTCGCCCGAACCGTCGACATCATCATCACAAGGGCAACCCTCCAGGAGGAGAACAAGATGCAGTGCAGTCGGTGTGCCAGGCAAGGGATGGTCGAGATCCGGATGACGATCGCCGGCGAGGACGTGCTGTTCCACAGCTGCGGCCGGTGTGAAGCTCGGCACTGGAGTTCGCCGGAGGGACCGCTCTCGCTCGATCACGTGCTCGAGCTCGCGCGACAGCGATAGAGAACTCAGCGGCGCACCACCACGGGTGCGGGAATGACGGTCCCTGCACCCACTCGCGGTGTGGAAGCGCCCGAGTGCACCGAGGGGGGTCCCAAGAGGGCCCCCCTCGGCTTTCGTCCGGACCGGCGCGGTGCGAACCGGATGCGCGCCCGCGACCCGGGAACGGTGCGTGGCCTGGCATGCTGAGGCCGTGGCACTCGAACCCGTGACCGTGCCGTTCGAGGCGCCGGCCCTGCCGGTTCGAGCCGATTTCCCGAGTGCCGCAGACCGGGTCATCCCGCCCGCCGATCCCGATCTCGGCGCCACGTGGCGCGTCCTCGGCGTGTTCGTGGTCGTCGCGTGTTGCGGTCTCGTCCTCTGGACACTCGACCCGCGGTTCCTGCTGCGCAACACGACACCCAACGGTGGCGATCTCGGCGCTCACGTCTGGTTCCCGGCCTATGTCCGCGACCACC
>JBBQXR010000379.1:0-3355 GCA_038209455.1 Acidimicrobiia bacterium | reverse complement strand
GACCCCATCACCGCGGTGGGTCGTTCCACGGGGGTGCCCGAACTCGATCGGGTGCTCGGTGGCGGCTTGGTGCAGGGCTCGGTCACGCTGCTCGGGGGTGAACCCGGGATTGGGAAGAGCACGCTGTTGCTCCAGTCGCTCGGCCGGATGGCGGCGGCGGGGGCGCGGTGTCTGTTGGTCTGCGGCGAGGAATCGAAGGAGCAGGTCCGCTTGCGGGCCGAGCGGCTCCAGACCCTGAACCCGAATCTTCTGATCGTCACCGAGACCGCGCTCCCGGCCATCCTCGATCGCGTCGCCGAGACCGCGCCCGACGTACTCGCGATCGACTCGATTCAGACCGTGCTCGATCCCGACCTCACCGGGGTGCCGGGATCGGTCGGGCAGGTCCGGGAGTGCGCGCACCGACTCGTCCGGGTCGCGAAGGAGCATTCGATCGCCACGATCCTCGTGGGTCACGTGACCAAGGAGGGCGCCCTCGCCGGTCCGCGTGCACTCGAGCACATCGTCGACACCGTCCTCGCGTTCGAGGGCGACCGGCACCACTCCCTGCGCATGCTGCACGCGCTCAAGCACCGATTCGGGAGCACGAACGAACTCGGTGTCTTCGAGATGACCGAACTCGGCATGGCGGAGGTGGCCGATCCGTCGTCGCTGTTCCTGGCCGACCGGCGCGAAGGTTTGCCCGGATCGGTCGTCATGGCGACGATGGAAGGGGTCCGCCCCCTCCTCGTGGAAGTGCAGGCGCTCGTGTCGCCCGCCAACGCCCCGGCGCCGCGGCGTTCGGCGCGGGGACTCGACGGTGGTCGGCTCGATCTGGTCCTCGCGGTGCTCCAGGCCCGGGCCTCTCTGCCGATCGGCGGGTGCGACGTGTACGCGAGCGTCGCTGGCGGGTTGAAGGTGCACGAGGCGGGTGCCGACGTCGCGGTCGCGATCGCGGTGGCGAGCGCGTTGACCGGTGTGCCGATCCCCGAAGGCCTGGTCGCGGTGGGGGAGTTGGGACTCGGCGGCGAACTGCGCCAGGCGGCCCAGACCACGCGCCGGCTCGGGGAGGCAGCCCGGATGGGATTCCGGGCGGCCGTGGTCCCGAGTTCCACGCCGGAAGTCGCCGGCATCCGGCTGCTGCGGGCCGACCACATTCTCGGAGTGCTCGACGCACTTCATCTCGGATGATTCGGTCCGAATGCCAGGTTTCGACGGATACGCCACCCCGGACGAGAACCCTCCAGAACCTAAGAACCTGCGCCGATACGGTCAGTTCAACCCCTGTCGTAGCGTCGAAGGCGCCGGGTATCGTGCGGGTCCGACCGGCGGAGTCGCGGCCGGCAGGGCGCCGCACCGACCCACCTGAACCAGAGGATTCGTCAGTGTCCCCAGTCCCCCGATCCGAAGCGATGCTCAGCGCATTGCGGTTGGTCGCGCCCGGCCGTCCGCTCCGCGAGGGCCTCGACCGGATCCTCCAAGCCAAGATGGGCGCGCTGATCGTCATCGGCGACGGACCCGAGGTGCTGTCGCTGTGCTCCGGCGGGTTCCTGCTCGACGCCGAGTTCACGCCCCAGCGTCTCTCCGAGCTGGCCAAGATGGACGGCGCGATGATCCTCTCCGCCGATTGCTCGCGGATCGCACGGGCCAACGTGCACCTCGTCCCCGATCCCGACATCCCGACAAGTGAGACCGGGACCCGGCACCGGACCGCCGAGCGGGTGGCGAAGCAGATCGATGCGCCGGTCATCAGTGTCTCGGAGGAGCTGTCCCTCGTCGCGGTCCACCGTCGCGGCCAGAAGCGGACGCTGGAGCCGGTCGGTCGAGTCCTCACTCGCGCCGACCAGGCCCTCCAGATCCTGGAGCGCTACAAGTCGCGGTTCGACGCCGTGAGCAGTGCGTTGTCCGCGCTCGAGATCGAGGACCTCGTCACCGCGCGCGACGTCGCGGCCGCATTGCAGCGCGCCGAGATGGTGCGTCGGATCGCGGAGGAGATCGAGGAGTACGTGATCGAACTCGGCTCCGAAGGTCGGTTGATCCTGCTGCAACTCGAGGAACTCATGGGTGGAGTCGAGGACGACCGCCGCCTGTTGGCCCAGGACTACTTCGTCGATGGTGCGAGTGCGGACGTGCATTCCGTGCTCGGTGTCCTCACCGCACTCGACACCGAGAGCCTGCTCGACGTGCGCGACGTCGCAGACGTCCTCGGGCTCCCCCGCGATGCCGGCCTCGACACCGCGGTCCAGGCACGCGGGTACCGCCTGCTCCACCGGATCCCTCGCCTGCCGGAGCCGGTGGCCGATCACGTCGTCGAGCGTTTCGGCCTGCTCCACAAGATCCTGCGCGCCAGTGTCCCGGACCTCGTCGAGGTGGAGGGCGTCGGCGAAGCGCGGGCTCGCTCGATCAAGGACGGACTGGCCCGCCTGGCCGAGTCGTCGATCCTCGAACGCTACGTGTAGCACCGGCGGCCCGAGCCGTTCGCTAGGTTGCGCGCATGGCTGCATTGCGTGAGGGACATGACGACGTCGCGATCGAGACGGTCGAGCTGCGCGGCACCGACGGCGAACCGGTCCCGGCGATCCACGCGCGGACCGAAGGTCTCCCCAAGTGCGGTGTCGTTCTGCATCCCGACATCGGCGGTCTGCGTCCGCTCTTCGAAGATCTGGCGCGCCGGCTCGCTTCGCACGGCGTCGCAGTTTGCGTGCCGGAGCCGTTCGCCCGAGCCATTGCGAGCGGCGTGGATCTCAGTGGGATCGACCAGCGCATGGCCTACGTCGCGAAGCTCGAGGACGAACTGCAGATCGGTGACCTCGAGGCCGCGGCCGACTACCTCGTGGTGAACGATGACGTCAGCGATGTCGCCGTGCTCGGCTTCTGCATGGGGGGCATGTACGCGTTGAAGGCAGCGGCCACCGGACGGTTCGATCGGGCCGTGGCGTTCTACGGGATGATCCGGGTTCCGACCGGCTGGCAGAACCCGACCCTCGCCGAACCGCTGGCCATGGCCGCGGCGGCCTGCCCGACGCTGGCGATCTTCGGGGACGCGGATCCCTACACCCCACCGGCCGACATCGAGGCGCTGCGGGCGGCCTGGGCGGGTCGGTCGGACTGCGAGATCGTGGTGTATCCGGATGCCGGCCACGGCTTCGTGCACGACGCGGATCGCGACGGCCACCGGGCTGCGGATGCAGCCGACGCCTGGGGCCGGGTCCTCGCGTTTCTCGGCCTCGACTGAGCCACTGCTGGGCCGGTCGGCCCCTGAGAACGCCTCGGGTCAGTCGGGGAGATCGGGATCCCAGGCCGCACCGTTGATGTGCGCGCCGCCGTCGACGAACAGCGTGTTGCCGGTGAGGTATCGGCAGTCCTCGCTGGCGAG
>JBBQXR010000378.1:0-3403 GCA_038209455.1 Acidimicrobiia bacterium | reverse complement strand
CGGCGTCATCCGCATCGGGGGAGTCTCTCGCATCAACCGCCGGGCGTGCGCACCCATCGTTTGATGCCGTAGCCCATGGCCATTCCGAGGCCCGCGCCCACGACGACGTCGGACGCATGGTGCATACGCACGTACACCCGGCTCGCCGCGACCACCGAGGCGAGGGCGTACCACGGGGCGCGGTTGCGGGGACCCGAGAGGAGCACGGCCGCGGTGAACGCCGCGGTGGCGTGGCCCGAAGGGAACGACGACGTGATCGGCCGGTGCATCCCGTACGGCAGCGGGCCGGCATCGGACTCGGGCGTCGGGCGCGCCCGCCGGAACACCGTCTTGATCGGGCCGTTCGTCACCGCCGACTCGATGCCCATGGCCGCCGCGAACCGAAGTGCGAATCCGAGGTCGCCGGACTGCACACTGCGGGCTGCGCCGACGATGAACCACAGGAGGCTGTGATCCGCCGCACTCGAGATCGAATACGCGATCCGGTCGGCGACCGGGGTGCGGAAGGGTTCGATCGTGCGGTCGACCCACGCGTCGAACGCGTCGATGCGCGGGTGCACTACGAGGCGATGGTGGTCGCGAGTTCGAGTGGTGGCTCGATCATTTGTCCGGGGCCGAGCAGCTCGACGGCCTGGAGCGGATCCCCGCCGAACGAAGGGCAGTACGCCTTGTACGAACACCAGTTGCAGAGGACGCCCGGGCTGGGACGGAAGTCGTCCTTCGTGCACGCGCGGTTGATGGCCGACCACAACGCGTCCGTCTTGCGCATGACGCCGGTGATCGACTGCTCCGACGGCGTGGTGATGATCGCCTCCGGCCGCGACAGGTAGAGGAGTTGCACACGCACCGGACGCTTGCCGAGCGCGTGTTCGACCATCGCCGCGTACATGTGGACGCCGGCGAGCCGCTTGGTCTCGTACTTCTCGCCCGGCACCGATCCGGTCTTGTAGTCGGTGATGACCAGATCGTCGTTCTCGTCGAGTTCGAGCCGGTCGATGATGCCGCGCAGCTGCACCGTGCCGATGGTGGCCGCGAGGCGGAGCTCCAGGCCGATGGGCCGGATGCGGGTGGGGTCCTCGAGTTCGAAGTATTTGTGGACGAGCTCGGCGGCCTCTGCGTAGAAGCCCGCCCACTCGTCGTCGGTGAGTTCGAGGTCGGCGAAATCGGGGTGCAGCGCGAGTTCGGTGCGGGCCCGTTCGAGGTCGGTGAGGGCGTTGGCGATCGTGCGGTCCCCGTTGTCCCGCAGCATCAGCAGCTCGAGTGCCCGGTGCACCAAGGTGCCCTTGCTCGCCGGCGCCGACGGCGGCTGGGGCAGTCGGTCGAGATACGAGAAGCGGAACGCGAGCGGGCAGTCCTTGAACGCCGAGAACGACGACGGCGACAATCCGCGCGGCAGGCCTACTCCCATGGGCCCAGGGTACCGGGAGGGTGTGACACCACCGCGGTTCTGGCGATGGTCATGACTCCATACCGGTCATCACCGAGACCGGAACGGCCCGAGCCAGTCGGATGAGGCCGCCGGGGTCGGCGACAAGCGTCGGCGTGACCTCGATGACGATGCACCCGGCGGCTCGCAGCGCGTTGCGGCGGGCGGAGTCCCGGTGCCGACGGTGGACCCCGGAATGCCAGGCGTCACTGTCGTACTCGAACGCAACCAGGGGTGGCCCGGGATACGCCAGGTCGACCGTCCGGGTGCCGTCGATGGTGTTGACCGCGAACTGGCGGACCGGCTCGGGGAATCCAGCGTCGGTGAGGATGCGCGCGACGCGGAGTTCCCATCCGCTTTGGGTCGCTCCTGGTTGACGGCGGCCCAAGAGCAGTCGGAGGGCGGAGGCTCCGGCCACCCCCGAGCCGAGATGACCCTCGGCCCGCCATCGGAGCTGACCCGGAGTGAAGAGCCGGCGGCGCAGACCGTCCTCGATCATGAGTTCGAGCTGGAGGAAGCTCACGAAGCCGGCGAGGTCGAGCACGGTTCGCAACGCGGACGTCGTCGCGATGCCGTGGACCGACGATCGATCGGCCGGGATCAGATCGCGGGTGGAATGCACGAACAGCCCAGGGTGATGGAGACCCCGATGGCGGGGCAGACAGAGATGGACGTCCTGCGACCGGATGCCCTCGAGGTTCCACAGCCGGGCCGCGGTGAAGTGGGATGCGAGTCCGTCCGGAGACGACCACAGCACCGCCGCCATCGCCCGTTGTCGGTAACTGGGGAGTACCGCGGCGACGCGGTAGGTGGCGGGTAGGACCCGCAGCCATCGACCGTTCGTGATCCCCCGCGCGAGCACACCGTCGGCGACGCCGAGCGCACGGGCCTGGCCGCGCGTGAAGACGCCGTACTGCTTGGCCGCGAACTGTTCGAGCCCGTGCACAGAATCGGTCATGAGGTCATGAAAGCCGCGGGGTGTGACACGAGTCCTGGCTCTGGCGACGATGGTGGCCGGATACGCGCCATGAGTGTCGCCAGAACCGGCTGGTTCCGGGTTCGGTCTATCGTCCGGCGGGCCGAATGGGCCGCCACGCAACGGGGGAGAGGGGACCGATGAAGGTCGACGGGGGAATCGGTGCGCTCGGCGGGGGCGGCAGCGGTGGGCTGGGTGCGATCGGCGCCGCGGCCAAGGCCCAGGAGGATCTCGGCTACGACGGCATCTGGTCGGCCGAGACGAGTCACGACCCGTTCTTCCCACTGCTCATCGCGGCCGAGCACACGGAGAAGATCGAGATCGGCACCGGCATCGCGGTGGCGTTCACCCGCAGCCCGATGACGCTCGCCAACACGGCCTGGGATCTCCAGGGGTACAGCGACGGCCGGTTCATCCTGGGCCTCGGCAGCCAGATCAAGGCCCACATCGAGAAGCGGTTCTCGATGCCGTGGTCGCGTCCCGCGGCCCGGATGCGCGAGTTCGTCCTCGCGATGCGCTCGGTGTGGGCCAACTGGCAGGACGGCACCCCGTTGCAGTTCGAGGGCGAGTTCTACCGCCACACCCTGATGACCCCGTTCTTCAACCCGGGACCGCTCGAGTCGGGCCCGCCCAAGGTCTTCCTCGCGGCGGTCGGCGAGAAGATGACCGAGACCGCGGGTGAGGTGTGCGACGGCATCATCCTGCACGGCTTCACCACCGAGCGGTACGTCCGCGAGGTCACCATCCCCGCGTTGGAGCGGGGCTGGGAGAAGGCCGGGAAAGCGCGTGCCGACTTCCAACTCTCGGGTCCGCTGTTCGTCGTCACCGGCGGTGACGAGGCGCAGATGGAGAAGGCCCGTGCCGGCACGAAGCAGCAGATCGCGTTCTACGGTTCCACGCCCGCGTACCGGCCCGTGCTCGAACTCCACGGTTGGGGCGATCTCCAGACCGAGCTCAACGGCATGTCGAAGCAGGGGAAGTGGGTCGAGATGGGCGAGCTG
>JBBQXR010000377.1:0-3415 GCA_038209455.1 Acidimicrobiia bacterium | reverse complement strand
TGGCCCGCCGCTCGTCGCCCATCGGGCCAAGGAACTCATGCATGCGCTCGCGCACACTGCGGGTGTCGAGGTGTCCAGCCTCGATCGGGACACCGCCGTGATGGCGTATCTGGTGGACCCGGGGGAGGGGAAGTTCGATCTCGGCGACCTCGTGTTGCGGTTCTGCGGCATCGAACTCGTCTCGCCCGACGGTGCGGCGGCAGAAGGGACGCTCGACCTCGACGGTGATCTGGCCGGTGACACCGCGGGCCGGCGCGCCGCGGCCACGCTCACCCTGGCGCCCGCGCTCCAACAGGTCCTCGAGGCCCGAGAACTCTCCGAGCTCTACGACACGGTGGAACGTCCACTCGTCGGAGTGCTCGCAACAATGGAGGCCACCGGCATCCGGGTCGACCGCGAGTTCCTCGACACGATGCGCGCCGATCTCCAGAAGCGGTGTGACGAGCTCGAGACCAAGATCCACGCACACGCCGGCGAGCCGTTCGTCGTGAACTCGGTGCCGCAGCTGCGGCGGATCCTCTTCGAGGTCCTCGAACTCACGCCGGTGAAGCGCACGAAGACCGGCCCGTCGACCGATGCCGACTCACTCCAGAAGATGGCGGCCGCAGGGGACCACCCGATCCTGGCCGACCTGCTGAAGTACCGCGAGGTCGAGAAGCTCCGCAGCACCTACGCCGACGCGCTGCCTCGCCTGATCCAGGCCGACGGTCGCATCCACGCCACGTTCAACCAGATCGCCACCACCACCGGCCGGATCTCGAGTGAGAACCCGAACCTCCAGAACATCCCGATCCGCACCGAAGAGGGCAAGACCATCCGGCGGGCCTTCATCGCCGACGAAGGGTACGGACTCCTCACCGCCGACTACTCGCAGATCGAGCTACGGATCCTGGCGCACCTCGCCGAGGATCCCGGCCTTGTCGACGCGTTCACCCGCGGTCTCGACGTCCACACGGTGACCGCGTCGAAGGTGTTCGGGGTGGCCGAAGCCGATGTGGCCGATCATCACCGGCGGTTCGCCAAGGTCGTCAACTACGGCCTCGCCTACGGGATGGAGGCCTACGGGCTCGCGCAACGGATGGACATCCCGACCGACCAGGCGAAGGAGATCCTCGACAATTACTTCGCCGGGTTCCCGAACGTACGCGCCTACATGGAACAGACGATCGTCGATGCCAAGGCAGTCGGGTACACCACCACCATCCTCGGTCGCCGCCGCCAGATCACGGAGTTGGCGTCGGACAACTTCCGTATCCGCCAGATGGGCGAGCGCATGGCGCAGAACGCGCCGGTGCAGGGATCGGCCGCCGACATCTTCAAGGTCGCGATGATCCGCATGGACCGAGCGCTCCGCGACGGAGGGTTCCGGACCCGCATGCTCCTCACCGTGCACGACGAACTCGTCTTCGAGGTGCCGCTCGACGAACGGGACGCCATCGAACCTGTGGTGCGTGAGGCGATGGAAGGCGCGATCGAACTCAACGTCCCGCTCGTGGTCGACATCGGGTTCGGCAGCACTTGGGCCGACGCCAAGTAGCCCTCGCCCAGCGGGCGGCGACCGCCGAGCACCTGCAGCACCGTGAGTGCCACCCTCCGCGTCCGCTCCCCAAGATTGATGGTTTTGCGGAATCTCCAGTGTTTCTAGGCTCTTTGGTCATGGTGACCGACGCCGCTGGGTAAAATTCGGACATCGAAGATCACGGTCCGTGGTCTTGGTGAGCCTCGTTCAGGAGCATGTCCGTGACCTCGGCAGTCGAGCCGAACGCCAGCCCGCAGTCATCGTTGCTCCAGGGCACCGTTGATCTCCGGGACTCCTTCGGGCAGGTCACCGCGCTCCGCTCCACGACGTGGACGCCCGCCGATCCGCTCGCGCTGCCGGCGGTTTCGCGCGCGCCGCGCGCCCGGACGCTGACCGTCGCCGGACTGGTCGTCCTCGACATCGCGGTGCTCCTCGTCGCGATGGCGGTTGCCTTCCGGCTGCGGAACCTGTTGCCGGGCGACAACGCGAACCCGACCCGCGTGCAACACACCCAACTTGCCCTGGCCTCGCTCCCGATCTGGGTGGCCGTCCTCAGCTACTACGGCCTGTACGCGCGGCAGCTGATCTCCACCCGCCTGGACGATTTCCGCCGGATCGGCCACGCCGTGGGCGCCAGCGTGATCGCGTCGATGGCGATCGCGTTCGTCGCGCAGTGGGACATCGCCCGGAGCTGGTTGATCATGACCTTCGTCGTGGCGCTCGGGGCGCTCACCCTCGAACGCGAAGTCGTCCGGCGCATGATCCAGTTCGCCCGCCGGAACGGTCACCTCCTGAACTCGCTCGTCATCATCGGCACCAACGACGAAGGTCGCATGCTGTCGGACCAGTTCTTCGACACCCCCGAACTCGGCTATGAAGTCGCGGGGCTGGTCGATGCGACGGCGCCGATTGCGCCGATGAACCGTCTGCTCGATCGTCGGGACCGGGGCGCCCAACTCGTCTCCGAGGTCCTCGAGGTGGTGGAGCGCACCGGCGCCGGTCGAGTGCTCATCGCCCGCACGGCGGTCGATGCCGAGACCACGAACCGTCTGACCCGCGCCCTCACCCATGCCGGGGTCCCGGTGGAGATCACCTCGTCGTTGTCGGACATCGACGCGGAACGACTCACCGTGCAACCTCTCGGTCGGTTCGCGACGGTGGCCGTACAGCCGGTGCGGAGTGGCGGATGGCGAGCGGTGGCCAAGCGCAGCTTCGATCTGTTCGGATCGCTCCTCGTGCTCACGATCGTGGCCCCGATCGTCATCGTCGTCGCCGGCGCAGTGAAGCTCACGTCGCGCGGTCCGCTCCTCTTCAGTCACGATCGCGTCGGCCTCAACGGTCGCCGGTTCAAGCTGTACAAGATCCGCAGCATGGTTCCCGGGGCGGAGCACATGGTGATCGATCTGCGGGACCAGAACGAGGCCGACGGACCGTTGTTCAAGATGGAGAACGACCCGAGGGTCACACCGGTGGGTCGCATTCTCCGCAGCTTGTCGCTCGACGAGATTCCCCAACTCTGGAACGTGCTGCGCGGCGAGATGAGCCTCGTCGGTCCTCGCCCCGCGCTTCCCTCGTAAGTATAACAGTGGAGTCCAGAGGTGCACCATCGGATCCACGTGAAGCCCGGAGTCACCGGCATGTGGCAGGTGAGCGGACGCAGCGATGCCTCCTTCGAGGAATACGTCCGGCTCGACCTCTACTACGTCGACAACTGGTCGCTCTGGACCGACATTGCGATCCTGGTCAAGACGCTGCCGACGGTGCTCCTCCGGCGCGGCGCCTACTGATCCCCTGGCTCCGCGCCGCGGGTTCCCGGCTCATCACCGCTTCATCGCGACGGCCACCGTGAAGCCGACATGGTCGCTCCCAGGAATGTCGAGGTCGTGCACCCGGGTT
>JBBQXR010000376.1:0-3477 GCA_038209455.1 Acidimicrobiia bacterium | reverse complement strand
GAGATCACCACGCGCGACATCGACCGGGGCGAGTTCCCCCACTACCTCTTCAAAGAGATCACTGAGGCTCCGGCGTCGTTCCGTAAGACGTTGCGCGGCAAGATCGTCGAGCGCGACGGCCGGCTCCGCGTCGAGTTGCCGCCCGAGACGATCGGCCCGGACCTCGCGTCGCGCATCGCGGACGGCAGCATCACCCGAGTCCTCGCCATCGGCCAGGGCACCGCGGCAGTGGCGGCGCAGAGTCTCGCGGCGGCGCTGATCGATGCCATCGGACCCGCGCACCCCTTACGAGTGAACGCGCTGCTCGCGACGGAGCTCTCGGGATTCGGACTGTCACCCGACATGCACGACACGCTGATCGTGGCGATCTCCCAGAGCGGCACGACGACCGACACCAACACGACCGTCGACCTCGCGCGAGCGCGCGGTGCCGCAGTCGTCGCCATCGTGAACCGACGGAACAGCGACCTCGTCGACCGGTCCGACGGCGTGCTCTACACGTCCGACGGTCGGGACGTAGAGATGAGCGTCGCTTCGACCAAGGCGTTCTACGCGCAGGTGGCCGCCGGATTCCTCCTTGCCGAAGCGATCGCCGACGCGCTCGGCGTTCCGGCAGCGGACGACAGCCTGCTGCACGGATTGCGCGCGCTCCCAGACGCGATGCGGGCCGTGATCGATCGTCGCGAGGAGATCGGACGCGCTGCATTGCGGCACGCGCCCTCCCGCCGGTACTGGGCGATCGTCGGGAACGGCGCCAATCGGATCGCCGCGCACGAGATCCGGATCAAACTCTCGGAGCTCTGTTACAAGTCGATCGCGTGCGACGGCACCGAGGACAAGAAGCACATCGACCTGTCGTCCGAACCGATGATCCTCGTCTGCGCGGCCGGGCTCACCGGCTCGACCGCTGACGACGTCGCCAAGGAGTTGGCGATCTACCGCGCGCACAAGGCGGCGGCCATCGCCATCGTGTCGGATGACGACGATCGGTACGGGGCCGCGATGGACCTCGTGCGGGTTCCACGCGTGCACGAGCGCCTCGGGTTCGTACTCAGCGCGATGGCCGGGCACCTGTTCGGCTACGAAGCCGCGCTCGCGATCGATGCGTCGGCCCGCCCGCTCCGCGAGGCCCGGGCGCTCGTCGAGTCCACCGAAGTGGAGAAGGATCTTTCGCCGCTGGTCGACGCGATTGCGCCACTGGCCGCCCGGTTCTTCGACGGGCTGCGGGCGGGCGAGTACGACGGTTCGCTGGAGGCCGGCACGGCGGTGCACCTGGCATCGGTGATGCGGTACGCGGCCGGCATCGTGCCACTCGAGACCTACAGCGCCGAACACGGCACGCTCGGGACGCCGGGTGTGGTCGTCGCAGACCTCATCGTGGCGCTGACGGAGGCGATCGAACAGCTGACCCGACCCGTCGATGCGATCAAGCATCAGGCCAAGACGGTCACGGTCGGGATCTCCCGTTCCGACGAGACGCTGCTCCACGTGCCGCTCGTCCAGGCGGTGCTCGACACCGGGATCCCGCGTGACGGACTCACCTACAAGATCCTGCGGACCCTGGTCGACCTCGACGCCGCGGTCGCGGGCGTGACCGGCTTCACCCGGTATCGGGTCGAGGGCGATCCCGAGTCCGACGACGCCACGATCGCACTGCTCGACAAGGGCGGAGTGGCCCAAGGTCTCCGGTCCCGCACCGAGACCGACGTTCGGTTGCGCGGGACGAAGCAGACCGTCGCTTCGGAACGGCAGGTCTTCGTGACTCGTGGCCGCATTGACGACCGCATCGTGGCGATCGTGCCCGAGGTGAAGGGGACCACGACCGTCGGCCTGGTGTTGCTCCACCTCGATCTGGCCGAACAGCTGACGTCCGACGTCGCCCGCGGAGTGCTGTCCGGCTATCGGCACCGGTACACCGCGTTGCGCGGCGCGGTCACCGAGACCGAGCCCGAGTTCGACGACGCGCGCCTCAGTTCGGTGCCCGTTGTCGACTTGCTCACGCTGCCGATCGCTTCGCTCGCCGATCAGTGGCGGTCGTGAGCGATCCGGCGCGTCGTTCCCGCGTATGAACGCACCGCTCGACGGACTCGGCTCGGTCTACGGGATCGGTTCGGACCTCGTGGAGATCCCCCGCTTCCGACTGGCCCTGGAACGGCGGCCCACGCTCGCGGCTCGGATCTTCTCCGAGGCCGAGCGTGAGTACGCCGCGCGGTTCGTGGAGCCGGCGCCGCGGTTGGCAGCGCGCTTCGGTGCCAAGGAAGCAGTGATGAAGGCGCTCGGCGTCGGGCTCTGGAAGTTCGCGCTGCGGGACGTGGAGGTGGTCCGGCTCGCGTCCGGTCAGCCCGAACTCGCGCTCCACGGCGGCGCAGCTGCACTCGCTGACGAACGAGGCGTCACCGGCTGGCGGCTGACGCTCACCCACTCCGACTTCATGGCGATGGCCGTCGCCGTGGCGCTGGTGGACCGATGATCCCGCTCGTCACGCCGACCGAGATGCAGGCGGCCGATCGGCGCACGATCGCAGCCGGGACATCGCAGGCCACGCTCATGGAGCGCGCCGGACGTGCGGTGGCGTGGGAGGTGCGCCGGTTCCTGGGCGGAAGCTACGGGCGGCGGGTGGTCGTCGTGTGCGGCAAGGGAAACAACGGTGGTGACGGCCGGATCGCGGCGCGGGTGTTGCGGGACTGGGGGATGCACGTCGACGTCGTCGATCTCGAGGCCGCCGACCACTCGCTCACCCGACGGATCCGACGGGCGGACTGCGTCGTCGATGCAATGTTCGGAACCGGATTCCGCGGTGCGCTCGAGGGGGCGGCTGCCGAGGTCGTCCGCCTGACCGACGCGTCGGCCGCGCGAGTGGTTGCGGTGGACATCCCGTCCGGCGTCGACGGTGCGACCGGTGTCGCCTCCGGACCGGTGATGGTTGCCGACCGGACGGTGACGTTCGCCGCGCCGAAACCCGGGCTCTGGTTCTACCCGGGCCGGGCTCATGCGGGCGTCGTCACGGTCGCCGACATCGGGATCGATCTCGGTCCCGACCTCGAGCGGGCCGGCATCGTGGAGGACAGCGATGTCATCGGCTGGCTCCGTCCTCGTCCCGACGTGACCCACAAGTGGGAGTCGGCGGTGCTGGTGGTCGGCGGCAGTGGTGGGATGACGGGTGCCCCGATGTTGACATCACGCGCGGCGATGCGCGCCGGTGCGGGCATGGTCTGGGCGGGATTGCCTGGAGACGCGGCGCGCCGGGCCTCGGGCTCGGAGGTGATCATCCGCGCGCTGGGAGACGACGGGACCGGCAACCTCACCGAAGACGCGGCAACCGATCTCCTCACCCTCCTCGGCGACGACTCACGGTTCGGGGCGCTCGTCGTCGGACCGGGACTCGGCCGGTCCGCTGCCACGACGGAGGCGGTGCGCGCGCTCGTCGCCGGGACTGCGGTGCCCCTGGTGCTCGATGCCGACGGGCTGAGCGCGGTC
>JBBQXR010000375.1:0-3492 GCA_038209455.1 Acidimicrobiia bacterium | reverse complement strand
TCGTCTATCTCGCCGACGGTTCGCCCATGCACCTGCGTTCGGTGCTCAAGGGGTCAGCGGTCTACGAAGCGATGCTCGGGGCGTACCGGAAGGGTGCCGTGATCGCCGCGTCCGGGGCCGGTGCGACGGTGCTGTGCGATCCGATGGTCGACCCGCGCGGTGGTGCGTACACGGTGGGGCTCGGATTCGTCGAGGGGCTCGCGGTGTTCCCGTACCACGGCACCGCGGCGGAGCACATGCTCGCCCGCTCGATCGAGTTGCGGCCGAAGGACGCGACCCTCGTCGGTATCGACACCGAGACCGCGCTCGTGCGGGAGCCCGGTGCGGTGTGGTCGGTCGCCGGCGCAGGGAACGTCACGGTGTACGGCGCCGGTGAGCCGGTCGCCCACCAAGCGGGTTCGACCGGGCTGACCCTGCCGTAACCCGACCCGGGCCGGTATTACGGCTTGGTGGTCGAAGTGGTCGCCGCCGCGGTGGTGGACGTCGTCGACGATGCGGTCGAGACCACCTTGCCGTTCACCGAGATCACGACATTGGTGATCGTGATCTTCTTGGTGGGCACGCCGTCACCGCTGGCCGGGTGGAACGACTCGATCTTCTTCGCGTTGGCGATTCCGGCGGTGACCTTGCCAAACCGTGCGTAGTCGTTGGGAAGGGTCGCACCGTTCTTGCCGGTGACGATGAAGAACTGTGAGCCGAAGGTGCCGGCGGGATCAGCGCCCGTCTTGGCCGCGGCGAGTGCGCCGAGTGGGTAGTGATCGGTGGGGACCTCGCCGGTCACCGAGTAGCCGGGACCGCCCGAACCGTCGCCCTTCGGGTCGCCACCCTGGATGACGAAGTCCTTCGACGCTCGGTGGAACGTGAGTCCGTCGTAGAAGCCACCCTCGGCGAGGAACACGAAGTTGTTCGTGGCCACCGGGGCCGCCTTCGCGTCGAGGGCGAGGGTGATCGGACCCTCGCTCGTGCAGACGGTGGCGCTGTAGGTCGCGGTGGCGTCGATGGTCATCGGCGGTGCGGCCGGGAACGTACGGATCGGGTTCGCGACGGGCTTGCTGCTCGCGCAGACGCCGCTCGCGTTCGGTGTCGCCGATTTCTTACTGCTGCTGTCGTTGCTCGTGAGCGCGTTGAACGCGATGAGCCCGACGACGAAGACCACCGCCAGGATGACGAAACCCCGGAGGGCCTTCATCTGACGGTCCCGCTTCACCAGCCGTTCCCGCTCGATGCGGGCGCGCTCGCGGTTTTCCTTTTGACGTTCTCGCTTGGTGGCCTTGGACACGGCGGCGGAGTCTAGGAGCTTCGGTTCACGCGGTCGGGACCGGTGCCACGTAGGTGCGGCAGGGCTGGGCCCGGAGCGACGGACAGGGCGCCGCAGCCGGGCCGAGGTCCGGTCCGTTCGGCACGATCGGCAGCACCAGGTGGGACGGGTGGCGGTCATCGAGGCGGATGCGGTTCACGACCTGGCCCTGGGTGGCCGGTGTGTCGAACTTCCACTCCGGCCGGTCGCCGCCCGGCGCCTCGATGGTGAGCCGGATCCGGCTGCCCGCCCGGAACTGGTGCGCGAACGGGAAGATCGCGATGCGCGCCGCGGTGAAGTGGTCCGGCTGGAGGGCCCGCATGTCGCCCAGTTCGTCACTGTGGAACGGGTTGAGCTCGGTGGACCGGCTGGTGTCGAGCTTGCGGTGGCTCAGCTTGAGCCAACCGTTCTGCACGTACCGTTCGTCCCCGTTCGGCATGACTTCCGACAACGTGACCTGCACGTCGGAGTCCGGCGCGGAGGTGGAGATCCAGAGGTCGACGCTGCCGGTGCCCGCCATCGTGAGGGTCTTCAGCAGTGGGTGGGTCACGTACGAGAGCGAAGAGCCGTCGTGGACCGGCTGCCAGTCGTAGGTCGGGGTCGCCGCCCAGACGTTGCCGCCGGGGAAGTCGCCGCGTGGGCGGGCGTCGGGGTCGGGCCGGTAACTGTCGGGCGCGACATCGCCGACGCCGGGCTGCTTCTTCAGCTTGCCGCCACTGCGGAAGTACCAGGTACGGGCGACGGTGTTCGGGATCGGCCACGCCGCGTACCGCGACTCGGCGCGGGGCATGAGCGCGCCGGGCGCGTACCCGTCCGCGTTGCCGGTCTCCCAGAGGATCTGCACCCGGGGTTCGACTTCGTACAACGCGCGGGCCTGGTCGTAGGTGACCCACGTGGGGAAGCGGTCGGGTGGGACCGACAATCCACTGATCCCGGTGATGGTCGACCACAGGGCTGGTGCGAAGGCGCGGACGAAGGGGGATACCGCCGGCACCTTGTGGCCGACGTAGAGGTCGAGGAACTCACTCGTGGCGAGCAGGACCGTCGGGTCGAGCGCCTCGGTGTGGACGCCGTTCTGGCCCACCACACGGACGAACGTGCCGGGTGAGAAGTGGGTGAGCATGTTCGCCCAGTGGCCGCCGGTCTGCTCGTCCTGCCACGCGCCTGCGATGAGCACGTGGGTGTGGATGTTCTTGGCGAACTCGGCCGGCGCGAGGGAGTCGCTGCCGCCGGGGAAGTCGTAGGTGAACTCGGGATCGAGTTGGGCCGACGGGTTGGGGTGCTTGGTGATCTGGTCGATCGGGTCGATGTTCTGCCCGCGGAGCAGCATGTTGTCGGCACAGGTGGTGTCACCGTTCGCGATGCGGTCCTTGACCCAACCGGGCGCGTCGGGGTTCGGCCATTTGTTCTGTTCGAGGCGCTCCTTGGCCCAGCCGAGCGCGAACCCGTTGTTGAAGATGCCACCGGGGAAGAGTGTGCCGCGCCACGTGTCGTCGATGACCGAGACCGGCGTGATCGCGTCCAGGTGGGGTGGGTTCGTGCGGGCGACGAACAGTTGGCTGATGCCTGCGTAGGAGATACCCACCATGCCGACGTGGCCGTTCGACCACGGCTGCGCCGCGATGGTCTCCACCACGTCGTACCCGTCGAGCGCCTGGAGGTTCTCGAAGTAGTTGAATGCGCCGCCGGAGCAGCCGGTCCCGCGGATGTTGACGCCGACCCATGCGTAGCCGCTCGGTGGCATGAGGAGCTTGTACTGGGGCTGTCCGGTCGACGGGCTCGACGGGTCGTACCCCGAGTACTCGAACACGGTCGGGTACGGGCCCTTGTCCGGTGGTCCGGGCAGCACGACCTGCACCGAGAGCTGGGTGCCGTCGCGGGTGGTGAGGTAGCCGTACCCCGAGTTGTTGCCGAGATTGGTGACCTCGAGGTGTTGCGAGGAGTAGAGCGACTGGCCCGGGATCGCCGTCTCGCTGAGCACGGTGACCGGTCCGCCGGTGATGGTGGTGGCGCCGTCGTGGATCTCGACCGTGTAGCCAGGGTCGGCCTCGAGGTTGTGGAAGTTGAACCCGCCGAGGGTGTCGACCGTGCCGGTCTGCACCACGGCACCCTTGCGGATGAGCGAGATGGCGGCTCCGGGCGGCGCGTGCAGGACCGCGAGTTGGTGGACGCTGCCGCGGACCACCAGGTTGGAC
>JBBQXR010000374.1:0-3500 GCA_038209455.1 Acidimicrobiia bacterium | reverse complement strand
GTCGCGGCGGCGGTGGCCGGTCTGGATGATGACACTGCGCTCGACCTGCTCGACGACGCGCTGCGTACCGGTCTCGTGAACGAGACCGGGCTCGAGCGCTACCGATTCGGCCACGCCCTGGTGCGCGCAACCTTGCTCGAGGAACTCTCCACCACTCGTCGCGTGCGGACGCACCGCAAGATCGCGGAGACGATCGAGGCCCAGCACGCAGCCGACCTCGATCCGGTCGTCGCCGAACTCGCGTTCCACTACGGCGAGGCGGCTGCGGCCGAGCCCGACCGAGCGGTGCACTACGCCGTGCGGGCGGGCGAGCAGGCCTACGACCGGTCGGCCGTCGAAGACGCTGTCCGCTGGTACGCCGCGGCGTTGGAGCACGTCGAGCCGGAACCGGAGACGGCGGGCCTGCGGGTGGAGTTGCTCACCGAACTCGGGCGGGCGGAGTGGGTGGCCGGGATCGGCGACGGTGTGGGCCACCTCCGTGAAGCGGCGCGCCTCGCGCGGACGCACGGTCTCGTGGTCCCGATGGCGAACGCATTGCTGATCTCGACCCGCACGTCCTTCAACCAGGAACAGGAGCGTGATCCGGAGAAGGTGGAGCTGCTCCATTTCGCGATGGATGCGTTGACCGAGGATCCGGAACTGCGTGCCCGCGTCATGGCGTCGCTCGCAGTCGAACTCATTTTCGTCGGGGACGTGGAGGGTCGGAACGCCCTCCTCGACGAGGCGCGTGAAGTCGCCGAACAGTCCGACGATCCGCTCACCGTCGCGCAGGTCTCGGCCGGTGTGTTCAATGCGCGCCCCCGTGCCTCATGGAGCGGTGCCGAACTGCGCCGGGACATGGCCCTCAGCGAGCGGGCGCTCGCCTGTGCGGATCAGTTGAGCGACACGAGTGAACTCTCGGCGGTGCTGCTGCAGGTGGCGTTCAACGGAGCCACGTCCGGGAACGGTATGGCGCTCCGGGACAACGCCCGCCGGTTGCAGGAGATTTCGGAAGCCAAACACTCCGACGTGACGCACCGGATGTATCTCTTCTTGGCGCCGACCATCGCCGTGCTCGACGGACAGTTGGTCGAATCGGAGGCGCTCTCGCGCGAGCAGTTCGAGGTCTGGCGTCGAGCGGGCATGGCCGAGGCGATCACGTATCTCGCCACCACGACCTACGCGGTGCGTCGGGAACAGGGGCGGTTGGCCGAGGTGACCCCGGGGTGGGCCGGGTTCCTCGCCGACCATCCCGGCTCGGCATCGTCGGCGGCCGCGGTCGCCTTCGGATGCGTCGAGGCCGGAGATCTCGATGGCGCCGCGGAACGGCTCTCGGTCGCGTACGACGCCGACCTTCGTGCGATGCCATCCGATGCCGGCTGGCCGATCGCGATCGGATTCTGGTGTGAAGTCGCGGCCGCGGTGCGGGATCGCGCGGCCGCCGCCGTGTTGTTCGACGAGTTGGTCGGTCTCGACGGCTTCCAGTGCGGCACCGGCGGTATCTTGCTGGGCCCCGTGGCGCGGCTCCTTGCGCTGCTCGAGGTCGTCCTCGACCGCCCGGACGATGCCTTCGCACACTTCGACCAGTCGATCGAGCAGAGTCGCGTCCTCGAGAGTCCCGTCTGGGAGGCGCGTTGCTGTCTCGACGCGGCGACCGCGGCCGCCGATCTCGGCGACCTCGACCGGGCGCGCCGCCTCCTCGATGACGCAACGACGGCGATCGGCACCCTCACCCTGCCCCGGCTCCAGACCCAGGCCGCCGATGTCGCCGACCGTCTGACCCGCGCCTGAGCGGGACGCCGGCGTCAGGCGTTGCGGTAGGCGAGGCAGCGCACGCCCCCGGGTGGTGCCACCCGGCAGGCCGGCTCCACCGGGTTCGGGGCCAGGAACGAGAACGCGCCGGGCACGACGGCCGCCGGCGCAGTGCCGGGCCAGGCGCATCCAGCCGGTGATGCAATGGCCGGGCCGAACGCGCCGACACCACACGGCGTCCCGACCCCGGTCGGCGCGTCGTAGCCGACACCCGCGGTACACAGCGCGGCGGGATCGCAGGTGCCGGTGTCACCGGCGGTGACGTCGAAGAAGTGGCCCGGGTCAGCGTAGAGGCCGGCCACGCCCGTGGTGCCGTGCGCGAGCGCGTACATGCCGGCGACCAGCGGTGCTGCGGCACTCGTGCCGCCCACGGTGATCCAACCCGGAGCCCCGTAGCTGTCGTACACGGCGAGGTGACTCGCGACGGCGGCCACGTCGTTGTCGGTGCGATTGGCGCACGCAGTGTCGAGCTGCCACGCGGGCTTCGGTTCGAACTGCGAACAACTGCTGCCGGTGATGGCCGTGTTGAATCCTTCGTGCCACACCGACTCGGTCCAGCCCCGCCCACCCGCAGTCCGCGCCAGCGTGGTTCCGCCGACCGCGGTGACGCCAGGGATCACGGCCGGATACTGCGGTCCGGCCGCAAAGCCGAAGTCGCCCGACGCCACCACGATCGGAACTCCCGCGTGGATCCAGTGCGAGTCGGCGGCGGACATACCGGCCGCCTCGTTCGCGCCGAAGCTGTTCGAGACGACCTGGGCGCCCATCGCCACTGCGGTGTCCTCGGCGGTGGCGAGATCGCCGAAGGTGTTGTTCCCTTCGACGAGCACGATGTTGCAGTACGGGCACGCGGCCGAGACCATCTGGAGATCGAGGGAGATCTCGACCGACCAGCCGACATCCGCGGGTGGATAGTTCGCGGCCTGCCCGAGTTCGTTCACCTGACGGAAACACCCACTCGCCTTGGAACAACCCGGGAGCGCAAACATGTTGCGGTAGGTCGTCATGTCGGCTTCGGCATTCGGGTCGTGGTTCGCGTCGACGATCGCGACCGTGATGCCGCGGCCACTCCGGTTCGACGGGAGTCGATACGCGTTGCGGATGTCACACGGGGCCCACCCGGCGAACGACACCGGGTTGATGCAGGGTTGGTAGGCGACGATCCCGGTGGTACCGACGGCGTCTGCGTACACCGCGCCGCTCGCCACCGCGACCCCCGTCGGCGCGAGTCCGTCGTCGGTCACCCAGAGGGCGGAGCAGGTCTTCGGCGCGCCGGAACATCCCTGCGCTCCGTTGGCATCGAAGGCGTAGAGGTAGTCGGCGGACACGTAGACCAGGCCGTTCGCGATCGTCGGGCTCCCCGCTTCCTGATTGGTCCGAGCGGTCCACAGGGGCGTACAGCGTGCGGGACTCCCCGTGCAGTTCTCGTGACCGGTCGCGTCGAACACGGAAACCGTGCCGTCGGCTGCCGCCTGGTACACCCGACCGTTCGCCACTGCGTCCCCCCGGTGCGAGAGCGTCGTGGCGCCGGACCAGATCGGCGCGCACGTCTTCGGCACGCCGGAGCAGTTGGTGACGCCGGCGCCGTCGAAGACCAGGAGATCCTGGGTGGCACCGGCGATGTAGACGACGCCGCCTTCGACGGCGGGACTCCCGGCCGGTCCGGTCGCGCCGCCGAGCGAGGCCGTCCACAGCGGCTTGCACGTCTT
>JBBQXR010000373.1:0-3511 GCA_038209455.1 Acidimicrobiia bacterium | reverse complement strand
GGTCGGGTCTTCGCGCACGGCCAGCACGACGAACCCCTCGAGTCCCAACATGGCTTCGGCCAGACCGGTAGCGTCACTCATCGTCAGGGGTCTCCAAGTCGTCGCAGTCTTAGAACAACCGCAACGATGACGGGGCCCCTGCCCCCACCGGTGGATGCCCGCTACCTCTTCGCTCCCCACTCAATCGCGAAGAGCCACCATCGTGTCCGACGGATCCAGGCGCTCGGGCGTGAAGCGACGCCGGCGTCGGAGCAAACGCTCATAGGGCTCGACGACACCGACGCCGACAATACGCTACCTCGCGTTCAGCCAGTGGAAGATGAAGCGGGGCCGGCTTCGTCAACTGGGAGCGCAGCGCGTCTCGCTCGTTCGATCAACGTCGCGGCCACTCCAGGGTGACGAGGGAGCCAGTCGTCGAGCGCCGTGTGAGTCGCCCACGCGATGAGGTGCTCGATCTCTGGATTGGCCAGTTCACTTCGTGTCGGGCTTCGAAAGATCGGCTCCGACATGAGGATCGAGATTGCTCCTCGTAGCCCTCCGGCGCAGGCGTCAGCACGGAGGTCGCCGTCCTTCCACGTCAGGTACGAGGTGCGGCGGCGTGCATAGCTTGTGAGACCCGTGGCGATGCCTTCGGCGAGTCCACTGCCCGTCTTGCCAACCACGGGAATCGTGTTGGCGAACACCTCGACCACGCGGTCGTCGTCATCGCACCATTGAAACGCGATGTCGAGGGTGATCGGTGGCCGCGATTGGTCTGGGATGACGCGTACGGTCCGGACCAATGGCCCGAGCGTGGTGGTGTCGCCTGCGAGTTCCGCCACCCGGCCGGCCATCCCCTTGCCGGCGTCGAACACGCGACAGAGACCGTCGACGCGCTCATCGCAAAACTCGATCCTTGTCTCTGGTCGGATCTGGCTGAGTCGCAGCAGCCGATCGAGGACCACCTCCTCGAGCACGTCGAGATCGACGACCGACTCGTCGATCCAAAGCGTCACGGACATCCCGGAGTTGTCGGCTGTGCCGGTCTTGCGTGCTTGGGCCACGGGAGCCTCGTGTCCGAGTTCTGCTCTCCACGTCACGCCCTCGATGCTCAGGTCGAAGATGACCCGCGTGCTCAGCGCTACCACAGCCGGAAGCCAGTCGAGGCCGTGGAGACCTCCTACGAGGGGGTACGGGTCGGTGTCGACCGGATGCCAGTTGTTGAGGTACCCGTCGAACGGCTTCGACATCTCCTGGGGAATCTCGACGAGATTGGACTCGTCGAGGTAGCGAAGCGCCTTGAGGCCAGGGCTGTCGTCGGTGATCGTCACCGACGAGTCTGCGTGGATTATGACCCCGATGGACGAGCATCGATCGCAGAGTGACTCACGCACCGCGACATCGACGATCTCGCTGACCACGATCGCCCCGGTGGCGCGACCGAAGTACATGCCGGGGCGCCGGCGAACATGGTCCATCACCTCGAGCGCCGCTGCTCGATCGGTCGGTCTCGTCCAAGGCATCAGGTCGTTGCCATCCAATCATGGGTGTCTGTCATTCGGTCGATGAGCTCCAACGCACCAGAGCGTCGCTGCCGGATGAACCACGTCATCGTGACTTTGGTGCCACCCGTTATCACCTCGGCGGCGTGGTAGGAGCGAAGGTCGGCGCGAAGCAAGTGGTCGTGGTTGAGCCACAGGGTGAGCTGACCGGCCTCGTGCCGAATGCTCAGCGACGGGTCGACGAAGGGGAACACGGTCTCGCCGCCAGACCCGGGCGCAACCAAGCACAAGAGCGCCGTCGCAACCAGCGGCAGATGACCGTCGCCATCGGGGTCGACGTGCCCCGCGACGTGCTCGCCCTCGTGATGCCGCTCGAAACGCACGACCGCGTTCGGATCTCGGGACAGGCCCAACTCACCAGCGACACGTCCAGTGAAATCGTCGAGGGCCGGGTAACCCCAGGCCGGCACATCGGCATGCCCGCCGGACCCACGAAAGGTCGCGGCTGCGCGATCCAACTCGTCGTCTCCGATCGCGACGAGAGCATCGACTACCTGCGGGTTCACGAATCCGGCATGGCGAAACACCGTGGGAGATCGGCCGTGAAGCCTCTGCCACATCGGCCCTCGGAGCGGAGGGTCTTGGCCTGATCCGACGCCGTCCATCCGGTCATTCTACGCCAGTCACAGGCCCCGCCCCGATGTCACGAGAGGTCGCGAAACGGCCGAGTGGACCCAAGAAATCGCGATTTCGGTGTCAGCGAACCGGTTGAGCTCAGGCAGTACTGGGGTGGCTCCGAGCGAACGGTGTGACGCATTTCCAGCGTCACCGAACGCCCCGAACTGACGCAGTACTTATATAGACGAGGAATTATCTTCGGCCGCTCTCGGCGCCCACGTCAACGCGACGCGAGGCATCGAAAGACGGCTTCGGAGCACCTTGTCGAACCCATCACTCACGACAAGGAGGGCGCCATGAGCGTCGACGAACTACCCGATTTCCTGACGGTCGAAGAGACCGCCGCCGTGCTGCGGATCGGTCGCACTAGTGCCTACGCGGAGGTGCGCCGGTGGGAGACCACCAACGGCCGCTTCGGCATCCCGTGCGTTCGTCTGGGCCGATCCCTGCGGGTGCCCAAGGCCGCCATCCGGCGGCTGCTCGACGAGGGCGCGCCGACCGAACGGGAAGGGGCGACCGATGCCGCGTGACCTCTTGCTCACACCCGCATGTCGCGAAGTGCGCGCCAGCGTCGGACCGGTCGCGTGGGTGGTCCTCGAGGAGCTCGTCATGAGCGCCGAGGACGGTCCTCGCGCTATCGAGGTGGCCACGACCGTGCGCGATCTCGCCGTCGTGATCGGGCTGTCGAAGGACACGATCGCCTCCGGTCTGCGTCGGCTCGCCCACCACGGGCTCGTCACTCGCGAGGACCAGCGTGATCGCCGCTCGGGCTGCTTCGGGAACTCGGTCTACCGGGTGAGCCTCTCGAAGACGGGCCTGAGGACGTCCTCACCGGGTGGTCCCAAGGCGGCGCCGGGATCCTCGGACACGGCGACCTTTGGTCCCAAACGGAGGTCCCAAACCGGCGCCGATGCCACAGCACCCACGTCGACCCGTCACAGTCACCACTCGGCCGACAGCGCGGCACCAACGCCGTCGGCGCAGATGTCGTTGCTCGACGCCGTTGGGCCCCGCGCGGTCGGGAAGGCGGTACCTCGATGACCGCCGTCGATCTCGCAGCCCACGGCCGCCAGCGCCACCATCGCTGTGCCAACCGGAGCAACGACGCCGTGGCCTTCGCGTGGGGCTCGGGTCCTGGCTCGGCGTCCGCGGCGCCGGCTCGCCGTGGCTCGTCGGTTCTCCGCCCTGTTCCCGTCGCGGCGGTGCCCGCTCGCTTCCTTCGGCGCTCGTCCGGCCCGTGCGTCGCTTCGTCGCCGCTCGTTCCTCGCGTCGTCCTCGCGTGCTCGCCGGCGGGCGGCTCGGGGCGCCGCTCGCCGCGCGGCTTGGGAAAGGAAGGGGTCACAGACTTGCAC
>JBBQXR010000372.1:0-3517 GCA_038209455.1 Acidimicrobiia bacterium | reverse complement strand
GGGCTACCGCCCGCACGAGGGCTATTGGCCCACGGAGTACATCCCGGCCAAGCGCGCCGCAGCGTGGGTGAAGATGCAGCCGAAGCTGGACGCCGATCCCGCGCTCGCCGCGTCGGCGGAGCAATACAAGAAGTACTTCGGCAACCGCCGCTGAATCGGCGGGCCGGCGCGGCTCAATCGCCTGCGGGCATCGCCAATCCGAGGAGCGCGGCAAAGGCTGCGTCCTCACGCGCGCGTGCGGCGAGGATCGCCTCCCGCTGACCATCCCGCATCGTCGTCTTGATCGCGCGTAACGACGCGAGGGGCGCAGTGGCGATCTCCGCCGCGAGCGCGTGGGCGCGTGGTAGCACCTCGTCGCCGGGACGACGCTCGAGCGCAATCCCGAACTCGACGGCCTGGGCCGCGTCGATCCACTCGCTGGTGAGGAGGATGTGGGCCGCCCGTTGCCACCCCATGCGCTGCGGAAACAGCCAGCTACTGGCGGCCTCCGGCGCCACTCCCATTTCGGCGAACGGCGTGCGCAGGCGGGCGCCATCGGCGACCACGACGAGGTCGCAGTGGGCCAGCATCGTGAAGCCGATCCCCACCGCCACCCCGTTGACCGCGGCCACGAGCGGCTTGTCGAACTCGCACAGGGCATCGAGCAGCGCCGGGAACCCCGACTCGTACGCCTCCCCCGAGGCGATGCGTTCGAGTTCCTTGAGGTCCTGGCCGGCCGAGAACGCCCGCCCGGCACCCGTGATGACCACGACCTTCACGTCGTCGTCGGCCCGGGCCGCGTCGATCGCCGCGCCCGCGGCGCGGTACAGCGCGGTGTCGAACGCGTTGAGCGCTTCCGGACGGTTCAAGGTGATGGTGCGCACGCCCGCGTCGTCATCGGTCAGGATCATCGGCCGACACTAGGAGCTGTGGTGCTCCGGTCGTCCAGCCGGTCCGTGCCGATCGCAGCAGGCACCGCCGCACCGCGAGATCACATCATGTGTGGCTGAAGTGCGACGCGCCGGAGGCGCCCGGCGCGCCCGTCTCCAGGGCCGCGATCGATTTCTGCAGGCTGAGCATGAGCAGGCCGGCGAGATCCGCGGTGAACCCTTCCCGGATCACGAACCGCAGGACCGCAACGTCCTCGGCGCCTTCGGGCATCGTGTACGCAGGAACCTGCCACCCATCGCGACGCAGATGGTCGGAGATGTCGAACACCGTGAACGGCGTCGTCTCCTTGCACCGCACGGCGAACACCGGGGTCTGCGAACCGTCGGTCACCAGTTCGAACGGTCCGAGCGCTCCGATCTGCGATGCCAGGTCCATCGCGACGCTGCGCAACGTCTCCATGATCGACGTGTACCCCGCCCGACCGAGCCGGATGAAGTTGAAGTACTGGCCGACCACCTGGGTGCCGGGACGCGAGAAGTTGAGGGTGAACGTCGGCATGTCGCCGCCGAGGTAGTTCACGTGGAAGACGAGGTCCTCGGGGAGGTCGGATGCATCGCGCCAGATCGCGAAGCCGATGCCCGGATATGTGAGCCCGTACTTGTGGCCCGAGACGTTGATCGACTTCACCCATGGGAGCCGGAAGTCCCACTCGAGGTCCGGCTGGAGGAACGGCGCAACGAAGCCCCCGCTGGCCGCGTCGACGTGCAGCGGGATCTCTTCGCCGTTCGTGTCGTTGTAGGCGGCCATCGCGTCGTGGATCGCGCCGATCGGCTCGTATTCGCCAGTGAAGGTGGAACCGAGAATTGCGACGACACCGATGGTGTTCTCGTCCATGGCGCCCACGACCTGTTCGGGCGTGATGACGTACCGGCCGGGAGCCATCGGCAGGTACCGCGGTTCCACGTCCCAGTACTTGCAGAACTTCTCCCACACCACCTGCACGTTCGTCCCGAGCACGAGGTTGGGGCGTTGCGCGTCGTGGGCACCGATCCCGCGGCGGGTGCGCCAGCGCCACTTCATCGCCAGCCCCGCGAGCATCACCGCCTCGCTCGAACCGATGGTCGATGCGCCCACCGCGGGACCAGGGGCGTTGAACAGCCCGCTCACCATGCTGATGCAGCGCCGTTCGATCTCCGCGGTCTGCGGGTACTCGTCCTTGTCGATCATGTTCTTGTCGAACGACTCGGCCATCAGCTTGTCGGCCTGGGGTTCCATCCACGTCGTCACGAACGTCGCGAGGTTCAGGCGGCTGCTGCCATCGAGAAGCAGCTCGTCGTGGATCAACCGGTACGCGGTGTCGGCATCGAGGCCGTCGGCCGGGAGCGCGTCTTTCGGGAGCGGTGCAACGCTGGGGCGCCCGCTGTAGGCCACGTGGATGTTCGGTGGTGCACTCGTAACGTCGGCCATGGTCCCTGCCCTCTCGACGATCTCGCTCGGTCGGCGACTGTACCGGAGGCGCCTTTGCGAGTCGTCGACGGCCTGCGACTTGCCATCGGGTCGGGCGCCGAGCATCCCGACCCGGCTTCGGGGGCGCGGTCGCCCTCGGCAACCGGCGCGCCGCATCACGCCGTTCGGCGACCACGGGTGGGCGCTGAGGGACTCGAACCCCCGACCCCCTCCTTGTAAGGGAGGTGCTCTAACCAACTGAGCTAAGCGCCCGCAGCGGAGATTCGAGGGTAGCCGCAGTCGGTCTGCGATCCCGCGGCGAACTTCCGCGACGCACGGTCGAGGGTTGCCGCGGTGAACCCGTGGGGACTCGTCGGGTTGCCGACCGGTCTCGGGTGCTTCGTCGGCCGCGATCGCGTCAACGGCGACGCGCCAGTGCCCCGGAAGCGCTCGCGAGCGTCGGTCGAAGTCCTCGACATCGCGACCGCCCGAGCACTGCGGGGCTCGGTCGGAACGCCCGGTCCCGACGACTAACTTGTCCCGTCGTGACTCGACCAGCCTGGCTCCGTGCGATCCGCTCTCGTCTTCCCGGCACGAAGCCACCACAGGGTCGCGCCGATCAGCCGCCCGAGGTGGCATGGCAGGCCGCGATCGACGGCGAGGTCGGATTCTGGCGCAACTGGCTCGCCACGAAGGGAGAGCGGTTCCCCGGGAGCTACGACCGCGCGTTCAACGCCGATCTGCCGCTGCAACCGAAAATCGCCGAGCTCCTCGACGCGCCGGACGGTTCGACGGTCACACTCCTCGATGTCGGTGCCGGACCGCTGACCTTCCTCGGACGCAAACACCCCACCCTCACTCTCGACATCACCGCAGTCGACGCGCTCGGCCGCCAATACGGCGAGATCCTCGACGAGGCCGGGGCCACTCCACCGGTGCGCACCCAGGCGTGCGAGAGCGAACAGCTCTCGACGCTCTTCCCGGCCAACAGCTTCGATCTCGTCACCGCCCGCAACACCCTCGACCACTCCTACGACCCGGTCCGCGCGATCAACGAGATGCTCGCCTGCGCGAAGCCCGGCGCGCATCTCGTCCTCGTCCACCACCCGAACGAAGCTGTTCGCGAGAACTACCGCGGGATGCATCAGTGGAACTTCGAAATCGTCGACGGTGAGTTCATGATCTGGCGTCCCGGAACGCG
>JBBQXR010000371.1:0-3541 GCA_038209455.1 Acidimicrobiia bacterium | reverse complement strand
CGGACGTCGTCGAAGGCGAGTTCCGCTTCGCTCGTGGCGCGCAGGCCCATCTTCTCGTGGGTCCCGGCGATGCTGACGCCCTCGGCCTCGAGGTCGACCACGACCGCGCCGATGCCCTTGGTGCCTTCACTCCCGGGAAATCGACACCACACGAGACACACGCGCGACTTGTGGCCGCCGGTGACGTAGTTCTTGTAGGCGTTGAGTCGGTAGCCGTCGCCATCCGGCGTCAACCGGGCGCGCATGTGGCCGACGGCCGAGCCGGCCTCGGTCTCGGAGATGCCGATGCAGAACAGCGCGTCTCCGGACGCGGCCATCGGGAGCCACCGATCCTTCAGCGCGTCCGAGCCGAGATGCTCGATGGCGCGCGGCGGGCCGTTGAAGGTGAGTTGGGCGAGGATCGCGCTGGAGACGTCGGCCCGGGCCAACTCTTCGAGCACGATGGCGGCCTCGATGTCGCCGAGGCCCATCCCGCCGTACGCCTCGCCAATGGTGATGCCGAACAGGTCGGCGGCCCGGATCGCGTCCCACGACGCTTGCGGGAACGCTTCGGTCTCATCTCCCGTCCGCGCCATCGGCGCGAGGGACCGCTCCGCCACGCCGCGTGCAAGTTCACGCAACGCCAGTTGATCTTCGGTCTCGGCGAATGGATCGGTCCCGGTACTGGCCACGGCGGCGCACGTTACCGGTCGCGGCGTGAGCGCCCGACGAGGTCACGCGGAGTAGTGACGAGACCCCGGATCCCGAGCGGAGACGGTTCCCGCCAGGCCTGATGGACCAGTGTCGACCTATGCTCCGGCCCGTCACGCAGGGTGGCACGGGACGGCTGAGGTGCGAATGCGAACACGGGAGGAGCGCGGTGAGACGCTCGCGGAAGTGCTCGTCTCGACGACCCTCCTCGGCATCATCGGGATCGGCATCATCGGGGCAATTGCCTCCGTCCTGATCAGCACCGACATCGACCGCCGAGTGTCCGCGGGGGAGACGGTCCTCCGGTCGTACGTGGCAGCGATCGAGAATGCGCCCTACAAGGACTGCGCGGGTGACACCAGTTACGGCGTCGATTCCGTCGGGTATACGACGAAGCCCGTCAACTTCGAAGCTCGGGTCAGCAGCGTCTCGTATCAGGACCCCGGCGCATCCTCGACGACGCGCCCCATCGTTCCCCCGGCCACCGTTCCACTGACCTTTCCGAGGGCGTCATGTCCGCGCGGGATCGATCCCGGGCTCCAGCTCATTGCCGTTGAGGTCACGAGCACGGGCTCGCGTCACACGACCGAGCGGATCACCTTCGTGAAACGGAAGGTCGGGGCATGATCCGGCGTGTTTCCGTCCGCACCGACGACGGCTTCACCCTGCCGGAGCTCCTCGTCGCCATGGTGATCCTGGGGATCATCATGGTTGCGATCGGCGCCATGATCACTACCTCGTTCCGGACCACCCCCCTGGTGAGCACGGAGCTTCAAGGCTCTCGCGGTCCGAAGGTGGTGTCGCGCTACTGGATCCCCGACGCGGAGCAGGCGAAGGCCGTTGACGCGAATGGCGGGTGTGGCACTGGGACAACGGTCGTCGCGAACTTCACCTCCGACATGGATCCGTCTGCGTTCACCACCACCGATGCCACCACCGGCATCGCTCAGCGCACCATCACATGGTGGGAGGTCGTCGGATCTCGCGACCAGCTGGTTCGGCGGGTGTGTGAAGGTGCCGGCGCGGCGAAGAGCCTGATTGTCGTGTCGGACCTCGAGGGCCCGCCGACCCTCGACTCAACGGCTGCACCTCGTTTCACGATCGAGGTGAGTGTGCCGGACCGAACCCGGGTCGACAAGAAGTACTCGTTCAAGGTCACCGGGGTTTCGCAGCTGACGACGACGACGAGCGTGCCATGACGAGCCTCGCCCGTGGGCGCGACCAGCGTGGCGTGAGCCTGATCCTCGTGCTCGTAACGCTGACGATCTTCGGTCTCATCGTGCCAGTACTCGGTCAGTTCGGCTCCACCAACGGAGTGTCGGGCTACATCCTGAAAGGGCAGCGCTTCGATCGCTATGCCGCCGAGGCGGGAATGCAGGCGGCAATCGGATGGGCCGAGGGTCAGCGTCAGGCCGGGCGGGTTGGGACCACCTGTCCCGACTTCACGGCCGGTGGACTCAACTCGGATCTCGGGCCGAACGCCACACGGTCGGTCACGGTGAAGTGCAAAGGCTTCGACGGTAACGGGCTGCCTGCAGAGACCAACACGATGCCCGCGTACGCGTTGATGGCCCGCGATGGCGGTGCGAATGCCATTCACATCACCGGGAACGGTTCTGCGCGCACGTCTGGCGCCTGGTGGTCGGAGGGCGGCATCAACGTCGACTCCGCCACCGTCGACGCCACCGCCGACTACGTCGGCGCCAAACGCGCATGTTCCGGGATCACCGCGTCTCCGACCGACTGTCCGAGCACGCGTTCTGAGCGTGACCCTGGTGCGCTCCCGGGATCCACCTATCAGGTGCCGATTCCGGCGCAGCTCACCGCAGACAGCCCCGCCAGCAAGTGTGAGCTGGTGAAGAATGGTGAACTCCCCTTGTCGCCGGGACTGCACTGGAACTCGGACATGCTGGACTGGGTGGGCGACGGCCATTGCGGCGATGTGATCATCCGACTGCTGGGTGGTGGCCCGCACATCTTCGACTTCCAGTTCTTCGGCGGAGGGCGACCGGATTGGAAGCTTGCGCCGACGGAGCGCGGGCAAACGGTCAGGGTGATCAGCGATGGCTTCGACACTGGTTGCGGTGGTTCATCGAGTCCCGTGCTCTTCGCCGGAAGCTTCACGATGCGACTCAGGCAGGGCGCGACCGCCGACCTGTGTGGGGCTGACCAAGGTTCGGGCCAGCGCGTCGCCGTCGCCCAGGTAGCGAACCCAGCTACCCCTGCGCAAGAGCCGTCAGCGATCACGACGCCCACCGGCTGGACCGTGGACTCCAGCCGCGGCGACTCCTTTGACTTCCCTGCCTCGTCGCCTCTGACGCCGGCCCGGCTGCTTGCCGTCCCGGACTGTGACCCGACCCGCAACTGTGCTGATGGGTTCGTACCGGGAACACTGCGCGGCGATCGCGCCGAGGGCACTGTGGTGATGACGATCCCGGACCCCGTTTCGTTGAGACCGGATGCTGATCGCGGCCTCAAGGTCGCCAGTCTTCATCTCGATATCACCCACCGCGAGCAGGTTGGCGACGTCGCCGATGCTCACGTCTGGATCTCGGCGGGACTGCCCGATCAGTTCGCTTGCAAGCTGAGCGATGCCACCAATCCACTCAGTCCATCGAACGAGTTCCGCACCGATGCGTACGACTGCGACCTGAGTGGGGTCCACCTTCCCTACTTCCCGACTGGCGATCTCCAGGTGACGTACCAGGTGCGACTGAAGCCCCAGGCCAACGGCGACAATCGACCGGAGCGGTCCGCCGAAGTTGCTCTCGACGCGGTGAGGCTCAGTGCCGAGTTCACGCGCCCCGCCTCTCGTAACTCGGAACCGAGTGGAGCGATCCTCCAGACTGAC
>JBBQXR010000370.1:0-3555 GCA_038209455.1 Acidimicrobiia bacterium | reverse complement strand
CTCACGTACTCGTCGCCCCAGTGGATGCTCACGACCACGAAGTTCGCGCCGCGCTCCTTGAGCTTGTGCGCCGCCGCGATCATGTCGGCCGCGCTGAGGGCGGGCCACAGCATCGACTTGAGCCACGGCGCCTCCTTCGGCACCTGGGTGTTCGGCCCGCCGTTGTTGTAGATCGTGTAGCTGTACGCCAGGTGGCCGACCTTGACTCCACCCGGCACGTTCACGTCGTAGATGGGCGGGTTGTCGGCATCGGCCTGGTTCCGGGCGCTGCCCGAGTGCCCGAGGCCCGCGGCGTCGAGCACGTCGAGGGTCTGGTCGACGCCCGTCAGGGTGCGATCGAACGTGTGGTTCGACGCCGTGTCGCACGCATCGAACCCAGCATCCTTCAGGGCCGGCGCGATCTCGTGGGGCGCGTTGAAGCTGAGCGTCTTCGGCACGGTCAACTGCGTGTCGTCCGCCGATATGGGTGTCTCCATGTGGCAGATCGCGAGGTCGGCACCCGAGATCAACGACCGCACATCGTCGAACATGGGGCCGAACTCGTAGCCCTTCGCACCCTTCGCCGCCGCGGTGGTCTTGCCGTCCGCGATGACGCTGCTGTGCAGCAGGATGTCGCCCGACGCCGCGATCGTGAAGTGGCGCGGGGCGCCGGAGGTGGTCGGGGCATCACCCGCTTGCCCATCGGGCGCTGCGCTCGGGGACGGACGGCCGTCGGGGGTGGTGGTCGCGGTGCGTTCGGCATCGCCCCGCCTCCGCAGGCTGCAGCCACGAGCCCGATGGCCATCACCAGCGCGGCCCAGCGGAACCGAAGCGTTCGCGTCACGATGGCGGCATCCTCCCACAGCCCTTCGGTCATGCGGTGGCACCCGGATCGGCCCGTTCCGACCGGACGGACCGGGGTCCGTCCTCATGAGAGGAGCGCAAAAGTCATTGCACTCGATGTGCGACGGCGAGGTGGCGGAAGTCGTTCGGGAAGCTAACCTAGTTGGATGCACATGGGGGACAAGCGAGTCAGGACCGCGCTCTTCGCGTTGGGTTTCGTCATGGTGATCACGGCCTGCGCGTCGTCATCATCCACCGCCGGCACGGGTGGCACCGCCGCACCGCCCGGCAGCAACGGCGCCGGCAACACCACCGCCGCGGGCGGACCCTCGGCGAACGATGCCGTGCTGACCTCGCCCGCGCAGGACGGTGTGCAGCACCTGCCGTTCAAGTACGGGCCGATCAAGATCCAGCCCGGCCAGAACAACATCACGATCAGCAGCCTGCAGGTGCCGAAGCCGGCGGTCGACGGCTACATCGTCGGCATCCACCCGAACCTCGTGCGCGACGACGGGTCGATCCCCGCGGTCGACGTGATCCACCTGCACCACGGCGTCTGGTTGAAGGTCGGTCTCGGTGGTGGCAAGAAGCGGTCGGCCGAAGGCGCCACGACCACGGTCGCGCCGCCGGCCGCCACGGCGACGGGTGCGTCCGACGACGATTCCGACGCGTCGGTGCAACAGGCCACCCTCGCCGCGCAGAGCCTCGTCGAGGACGACGCGCCGACGACGACCGCGCCGGCTGCCCCGGCCCCGGGCAGCCTCACCATCCCGGCCAACGGTGCCGAGGCCTCGTCGCGCGGCTCGTCCTACGGCCAGATCTTCTTCGCCTCCGGTGAGGAGAAGACGCAGATGATCCTGCCCGCCGGCTACGGCTACCCGTACAAGGCGAAGGACATCTGGGTCATCAACTACATGCTGCACAACCTGCTCTCGACCCCGGACTCGGTGTCGATCGTGTACGACCTCGACTTCATCCCCGCCGATTCGCCCGCGGCCAAGAACATCAAGACCGCTCGCCCGATCTGGAACGACGTCGAGAGCGGCAAGCTCTACCCGGTGTTCGACGTCATCAAGGGCAGCGGCAAGAACGGCCTGTACACCTACCCCGACGATGCGGTCGATCCGTACAAGGGTCGCGGCCAGATCAACGAGTGGACGGTCGACAAGGACAGCGTCCTGCTCGGCACGGCGGGCCACCTGCACCCGGGTGGTCTCTACACCGACATGTTCGTCACCCGGGCCGGCGCGGGCGCGACCGCGACCGCGGACGCCAAGCAGTCGATCGTGGGGGACAAGGCGCACGTCTTCCGATCCGACGCCGTCTACTACGAACCCGC
Organism: Acidimicrobiia bacterium; assembly: GCA_038209455.1. Lineage (GTDB taxonomy): Bacteria > Actinomycetota > Acidimicrobiia > IMCC26256 > JAENVU01 > JAENVU01. The sequence continues at coordinate 1,394 of JBBQXR010000370.1, read as the reverse complement.
GGGTGCGGTCTCGTGGGACGTCTCGATGACCGCCACACCCCTCGACTGGTTCGTGAGCGTCAAGAAGGGCGACACGATCTCGATCAACGCCACCTACGACACGAAGCGCGCGTCCTGGTACGAGTCCATGGGCATCATGGTGCTGTGGATCGCCGACGCCGCCGATGCGCCGGCGACGACCCACGATCCGTTCCAGCAGAAGGTCGATGTCAAGGGTGAGGTCACCCACGGCCACCTCGCCGAGAACGACAACCACGGTGGTGGCGTCGGCAAGTTCGCCGACATGACCAAGTTGCCGAACGGCCCGACCGACGGCACCGTCACCATCGCCGACTTCACCTACGCCCCGGGCGACATGAGCGGCATCTACAGCGACGTGCCCACGGTGAAGCCAGGCCAGCCGCTCACGTTCATCAACAAGGACGCACCGATCCAGCCGGCAGGCGTCTGGCACACCATCACGGCGTGCGCGAACCCCTGCAACGAGTCGACCGGTGTCGCCTATCCGCTCGCGGATTCCGACATCCAGTTCGACTCGGGCCAGCTCGGCAACGCAGGTCCCCCCACGGCGGGTCGCGTCGACTGGACGATCCCGCAGAACCTGCCGGCCGGCACCTACTCGTACTTCTGCCGGATCCACCCGTCGATGCGCGGTGCGTTCCGCGTGGATCCGAACGCGGCGGCGCCGACGGCGGGCACCGCGGCGCCCACCACTGCGGCGAAGTAACCCGACACCGGCGTTCATCACTTCGAGCCACCGACCCGCGATCTACGAGCGGGTCGGTGCGTCGCGTCAGCGCGCCGACGGCTTGACGGTGTTCACCAGAATCGACCCTGGGTCGTGTCCGAAAACGAGACCGCCGCCCTGGTTGGGAGGGCGGCGGTCCGGGTGGTGTGGTTGTTCGAGTGGTGAGCTCGAACGGTGTTGGTGGTAAGACGGAATATAGCGAAGTCGTCCGCGCGATGCACGCATTCCGGCACAAAAGTCGGCAAAAAATGCAAGTCCATCCACGCAGGATTCAGGTGGGCGGACCGCGGCTGACACGTGCGTCGGCGGGGGCGCTTCGAACGGCGCGACTCAGTCGAGGCGGTCGAGCGCGAGCGAGCCGAGCGCGGCGCACGTGCCCGCGACGAGCATCGTCGGCAACGCGCGCCGCAGCCCGAGTCGCCGCACGGCGAGCGCGGTGGCGGCGAGGTCGACCGCGTCGGAGAGCGCGCTCATCGCCACCCACGACCGGACCGGCTCGCCCGTCTCGAGCGCGTGCAAGGTGCCGGCGCCGAGCGCGAGATCGCGCACGCCCATCGACCGCGTCATCACCTTCACCTCGCGTTGGCGAGCGGGTGCGCCGAGCCACAGGCCGCCGGCGAACCCGGGGGTGAGGAGGAGCGATGCC
>JBBQXR010000369.1:0-3571 GCA_038209455.1 Acidimicrobiia bacterium | reverse complement strand
GTGTGCCGCCGTCGGCGACCACGAGGGAACCACTCTCGAAGGGATCATCGACGGTTGCCTCGACCAGTTCGCCGATGACGAGATCGAACTCTTCGCGCGCATGTCGGCGGCGGGGAACCGGCCGCTCAACTGGAACGTGTTGACGGTCGACTCGCGCGTTCCCCAACGCGTCCCGCGTCAACTGCTCGCCGGCGACCGGGCGGCCGAACTCGGCGGGCGCGTCGTCGCGTTGACGATGCCGGTGCTGGTGCCGATGAACATGAGCTTCCTCACCTATTGCGCACTGTTCATGCTCCCGGGGTGGGGCGAGGTCATGGGCCTGCCCGTCGGGGAGCGGATGCAGCGACTCGCGGACCCCGAGACGCAAGCCTGGATGAACGCGCGGGCGAACAGCGACGAGGCCGGGGTGTTCCGGCGGCTGGCCGATTGGAAGAACTACGTGCTCGGCGACACCTACGCCGCGGCGAACGAGGGCCTCAAGGGGCGCACGGTGAAGGACATCGCGGCCGAACGGGGAACTGATCCCTTCGCGACGCTGCTCGACATCGTCATCGCCGACGACCTCCGCACGATCCTGTGGCCGATCGCGCCCGACGGGGACGCCGCGTCGTGGGACCTGCGGAAGTCGGTGTGGGAGGACGGCCGGGCGATGCTCGGTGGATCCGACGCCGGCGCGCACCTCGACCGCATGTGTGGAGCTCCGTATACGACCCGCTTCCTCGGCGACATGCTGCGTGGACGTCAGTTGGTGTCGATCGAGGACGCGGTCCGGATGATCACCAGTGAGCCCGCGGACCTGTTCGGGTTGCGTGAACGCGGTCGGGTCACGCCCGGAGCCCACGCCGACCTGGTGGTGTTCGACCCGGCGACGATCGGCGCCGGGCACGCGACCCTGGTCGCCGACCTGCCCGGCGGTTCGGCCCGCCTGACCTCGGATGCGCTCGGGGTCGAGCACGTCTTCGTCAACGGCGTGGAGACGGTGACCGCGAATCGGTCGACCGGCGCAGTTCCCGGCACGATCCTGCGCTCGGGACGCGACACCGAGACCGTCGCCACGCGGTGACCTCGCCCGTGTGAGTCGCCCGGCCTACAGTGCCGATCGACTCGGAGGTAGGTCCCATGTCCAAACGTGCATTCGGAATCGTCATGGTGTTCACGGTCGTCATTGCCGCATGCGGGAGTAGCGGCGGATCGTCGGGCTCCGGTGCGTACGGTGGCAGTACCACGAAGAAGACGACATCCACCACGGCCGCGTCGACCGACGCAACGTCCACGACGCTCCAGCTGGTCGACACGACGCTCGGCAAGCTCGTCGCCGACTCCGCCGGGAAGACGTTGTACCTCTACGTCCCGGACGGCACCTCCATGGTGAGCAAGGTCGACGCAGGGACCCTCGCGGCGTGGCCGCCGGTGCAGGCCTCCGCAACTCCCACGCTCGGACCTGGCCTCACCGCCGAAGCATCGACCGCGAAGCAGCCGAACGGCGAGAACTGGGTGACCTACAACGGTCACCTGTTGTACGGGTTCACCGGCGACGCCAAGCCGGGTGACGTGGCCGGGAACGGACTCGGGAACGTCTGGTACGCGGTGACGGCGGCCGGCGAGCCGGTGCAGTCCTGACGATGCAACTCGCGGGCGATTACCAGCAGGCCCGTACGGAGTTCCTCGACGCCGCGGCGCGTCTGGACGCGCGCATCTCCCACTACGAACACCCGCTGACCGGCCCGGATGGCGGGAATCTGGCGACCGACGTCGCCGTGCTCGGTTCGCCCGATGCGAAACGACGGCTCCTCGTGATCTCCGGGACCCACGGGGTCGAGGGCTTTGGGGGCTCGCTGTGTGAGACGGCCTGGCTCCGCGACGGTGTCGTCGTGCCAGACGATGTCGCGGTCGTGGTGATCCACGCGCTCAACCCCTACGGGTTCGCCTGGATCCGGCGGGTGAACGAGGACAACGTCGACCTCAACCGCAACGGTGTCGACTTCGGCGCGCCGCTCCCCGAGAACCCCGGCTACGACGAGTTGGCCGACGCGCTGGTGCCGCCGGTCTGGGACGATGCGACCCGCGATGCGACGACCACCCGGCTCCTCGACTTCGCCGGACGGGAGGGGTTCGACGGGCTTCAGGCCGCGGTGAGTTCGGGGCAGTACCGCCATCCGCTCGGCATCTTCTACGGCGGCCGGGACCGCACGTGGTCACACCGCACGCTCGAAGCGATCGTCCGGGCCGAGGTGAGCGGCGCGGCGCGAGTCGGCATCATCGACCTGCATACCGGCCTGGGCGAGTTCGGCCACGGTGAGTTGATCGCCAGTCATCCGGACGCAGCGGCGCGGATCGAACTCGACCGTTGCTTCGACGGGTACGTGATCCCGAGTGAGGGCACCTCCGTCTCGGCCGACATCAGCGGCGACGTACTGGATTCGATGGAGGGGTGGCTCGCCGGAACTCCGGTCGCCGGGGTCGCGATCGAGTGGGGCACCGTCGACATCGTCTCGGTCTCCGACGCGCTCCGGGCCGATGCCTGGTTACACGGCTACGCGGATCCCTGCGGGCCTGAGAGTGGCCCGATCAAGGAGCAACTGCGGGCGGCCTTCGCACCCGACGACCCGCAGTGGGCGTCGCTCGTGGTCGACCGCTTCGTCGAGGTGCGCGACCGCGCGCTCGACGGGTTGGTCAGCTGACCGACGCGCGGTTCGGGCGCCGACCGGGAACCATCGGGATCACCGAGAGTTCGTCGCGACGGGCGCCGGCATCGCCGGCCCGACCGACCACGACGATGGCGATGCCGAAGGCCGTCAGTACTGCAGCGGGAACCGCCATCCAGTCACCGGTCGAGAGCACAATGCCGATCACGCCGATCCAACCGCCGAGCGGCAGGAGCGCCAAGGTCGGCAATGCCCAGAACGCGACGATGGCGAAGATGCCGGTGGTGATGAGCCAGCGACCGACCCGCATGATGGAGCGGTGTCGGTGCTCCGAGAGGACGAGACCGAATCCGATACCGAGCCCGGCGAGGATTCCGAATGCGAGCGCGAACTCGTTGAGGAGACCGATGGTCCGACGCATGTCGGGCAGCCGGCCGGCGGCGAGCGCCAGCCGCAACGTGGGGGGTGGCGTGGCGCCGGCTTCGGCGAACGCCTGATTCACCAGGTTCGGGTCGAGCACCACATCGCTGCGCTGGCCGTCGACGACCTGACCGTAGATCGCAGGCATCGCGTTGGCGACGGCCTGGATGAATGCGGGCGTGACGACGACCTTGTGCCCGACGTCGTTCGAGAGGTTGACCGCCGCGGCCGACGAGATTGCCGACTGCGGTGTGATCGATGCCGCGATCTGATTGGTGAACTCCTCGCGTACCGGCTCACTCTTGGCGATGGACTCGGCCTCGTTGATGACGGTGTGCTCGTCGGTGATCGTCGCGGTGGTGGCCCAGATCGCGGCGCCGAGCACGGCACAGATCAGGCCGAGGACCAGCAGCAGGTCCGGCGACGGACGGCGGGTTCGCATGACCGGTACATCGGCACGATCGAGCGGGAAGTTGATGGCCGAGATCGATGCGTGCAGGCTGGAT
>JBBQXR010000368.1:0-3608 GCA_038209455.1 Acidimicrobiia bacterium | reverse complement strand
AGCAGGAGCGCATGGCGGACCTCGGAAAGCACCTCTCGACGAGCATGCCGGTGCCCGCGATGCAACATCTGCTCGGTTCGATGGCGGGGCAGAGCCCGCGCGGTGACGGTGGCGCGCTGCTGTACCTCTTCGAGACCTCCGAGGGTTCGTTGCTGTACCAGGACACCTCCGGCCACTGGACCGGCATCCTGAATGCGCTCCAACCCGACGTCGCGATCCTCGCCGCCGCCGGTCGGGGCAATCTCGACGGCGAGCCGATCCAGGGTTCACTCGCCGAGTTCATGGGTCGGCAGGTGGGGTTGCTCCGCCCGGACACCGTCGTGCTCTCGCACCACGACGACTGGCTCCCGGGGTTCTCGGTCCCGACGCGCGTCCAGCCGCTGCGCGACGCGATCGAACGGGCCGGGAGCAGGTTGGTCGAACTGGACTACGTGGACGGGACCACGATCCTCGGCGCGCCGCACCCGGCCTGACTGCCAGACTCCCGCGATGGTACCCAGGGGAAGTGCACTCGTCACCGGCGCGAGCCGGGGAATCGGTCGTGCGGTCGCGGTGGAACTGGCGCGGCGCGGGTACGACGTCGTGGCCACGATGCGGAACCCCGATGACGGCGTCGGCCTCGATTCCGAGGGCGACGGCCGCATTCGGGTCGCACGCCTCGACGTGACCGACTCGGCGACGATCGAGATCCCGGACGACCTCACGGTGCTGGTGAATAACGCCGGAACGGAATCGATCCACGTGCCGATCGAGCACGCCGACCTCGACTCCTGGCGCGCGATGTTCGAGGTCAATGTGTTCGGCGTGGTGGCGGTCTCACGCGCCGCCATCCCGGCGCTCAAGGCGAATGCGCCGGGGGTCATCGCCACCATCACGTCGAGTTCGATCTTCGGGATCGTCCCGTTCTACGGCGAGTACCGCGCGTCGAAGTCCGCGGCGTCGTCGATCGCCGAGACGATGCGGGTCGAGTTGGCGCGGTTCGGTATCCGCTCGATCGAGATCCTGCCCGGACCGATCGACACCGACATGTTCGCGGGCACCCACGCGCCGCTCGCGGCGGAGCAGTTCGACGACTACCGAGCGATGGCCCAGCGGTCACACGAACTGAAGGTGCAGCACGCCGACCCGATGCTGGAACCGGTCGACCGGGCCGCCGCCAAAATCGTGGACGCCATCGGCGACGACGACGGTCCGATGCGCACGAGCTGCGACCCGATGGGCACCGGCATGCTCGACCTGTGGCGGGGCTCCGACGACGAGACGATGTACCGCCTCACCGGTGAGGGCCTCACGCGGGGATAGCGGTCATGACGCAAGGAGCGCATCGGCCATCGCGTCGGCGACGAACCGGCCGTACCGGGCGACCGACCAACCCCGACGGACGACGAGCAGTTCGTAGAGCTCGGGCGCGCTGTAGGTCCAGAGGACGTCGGCGGCCGCGGCGGTGCCGAGCCCGGGACGCAGATGTCCGCCATTGCGCAGTCGTTGCGCGTTTTGCTTCATCCTGCGGAGTCGATCGTCGTCCAGTTCGTCGGCGAGCACCTGAATCTCCGGATCGGTTCCCGCCGCGGTCCGGATCAGGAGCAGGATCGGCGCGACCCGTGGCATGACCTCGACGACGAACTGGCCCCACGACCGAATGATCTCCCGGGGGTCTGCGCCCGCGCGATGCAGGGCGTCGGATCGCTGCTCGGCCGGGACCGGACCCTCACCCTCGAGCGCACGCATGCGAATGGCCCGCACGATGCCGGCCTTCGCACCGAAGGACTTGTAGAGGAGGTCGGCCGAAACGCCGGCGTCGCGCGCGATCTCGGTCATCGTCGTCGGCCCGTAGCCGTCACGCAAGAAGCGGCGTTCGGCGACGTCGAGCACACGCTCGCGATTACGTCCGGCGCTTGCCCGGCGACCGCTGCTGTCGTAGCTCCGCTTGGGCTCGTTGCGAGATGCTCGTTGCGTCATAGATTTGGTTCCAGTATATTAGAACGAAAAGGCATACAGGTGATTCCCGGCCGCGAGGTTCGGGGTCGACCGGAGGAGAGACGCATGGACGGACCTCGGGCATTGATCGATCGATTGGTGCGAGCCACGAACGATCACGATGTCGATGCCGTTGCGGAATGCTTCGCGCCCGAGTACGAGAACGAGACGCCGGTGCATCCGGCACGCAGTTTCCGGGGGCGAGCGCAAGTCCGGAAGAACTGGGAGCAGATCTTCGCCGCGGTCCCTGATGTCCGCGCCGAGGTCATCGCGAGCGTCTCCAGCGGTGACGAGGCGTGGACCGAGTGGGAGATGACCGGAACGCGTGGTGACGGCACCGCGCATCGCCTGCGGGGTGTGATCGTGTTCCGGGTGGTGGATGACCTCGTGCAGGCCGCTCGCTTCTACCTCGAACCGGTCGACGCCGCGATCGACACGGTCGACGACGCGGTCGCCGCGCAGGTGGTGCGCTGATGATCCTGGTGGCCGGCGGAACCGGTCGCCTCGGATCGCGGGTGGTCCAACAGTTGGCCGCGCAGGGACTCGAAGTGCGTGTTCTCACACGCGACGCGGCCCGCGCCACCCATCTTCGTGACCTCGCCGAGATCGTCGTCGGTGACGTGACCGATCGCTCGAGGGTCGACGCCGCGATGGCACAAACGAGCACAGTCGTTTCGGCGGTGCAGGGGTTTGCGGGTCCGGGCCGAGTGAGCCCGGAATCGGTCGACCATGCCGGCAACGGGCATCTCGTCGACGCCGCCACCGTGGTCGGCGCCGGCATGGTCATGGTCTCGGTCGTCGGTGCCGGGCCCGACCATCCGATGGATCTCTTCCGAGCGAAGTACGCCGCCGAGCAGTACATGCAGGGAAGCGATGTCCCGTGGACGATCGTGCGGGCAACCGCGTTTCTCGAACTCTGGGCCGAGATCCTCGCGAAGGGCATCGTGTTCGGGAAGGGTGACAACCCGATCAACTTCGTGGCAGTCGATGACGTCGCCGCAGTCGTCGCCCGGACGGTCACCGATACAGAGGCGCGAGGTGCGATCCTCGAAGTGGGCGGCCCGGAGAACGTCAGCATCAACGAGTTCATGGCGATGCTCGGAGCGGTATCCGGCGAGCCTGCCAAGGTGCGCCATATCCCGCGTGCCCTGCTCCGGGTGATGGCTCGGATCAACCGGCAACCGCGAGCCGCGCTCGCGATGGACACGATCGACATGACGTTCGACACCGCCATCGCCCGGCGGTACCCGGATCTCACCATGACCGATCTGGCGACCGCACTGCGCGCGGTGCGGTCGGCGGCGGTGTGATCGGAGGTGAAATCGGTGGAGGTAATGCGACTTTATTCGAACCCCAATCTGTTGGATCAGTCCGACCGGCTTCTCAAGCCAGTTCCTCGCCAGAGGCGTGCTCCTCGAAAGCAGCGGCAGATTCAGCGGCGGCTCGGTAGTGACGAGGTCGATCGTCTGGTCGAGGCCTACCAGGCGGGCGCTTCCTTGCGGGAGCTGTCTGGCACCTTCGGCATCAGCCGCCAGACGGTGGGCGCTCACCTCGGTCGCCGCGGTGTCCCGAGTCGGTGCGGCATCATCGAACGTGAGATCGACGAAGCCAGACGTCTCTACGAAGCCGGG
>JBBQXR010000367.1:0-3634 GCA_038209455.1 Acidimicrobiia bacterium | reverse complement strand
CAAGGTCCTCACCGCGATCCTGCGGGCGATCTGGTCGAGGCTCTGAGCGACCGCGAGACGGTGATGGGCTATGTCGTCGAGTTCTGTGGTCTCCCGACCGCGGGGAAGTCGACGATGGCGCGCGCCGTGGTGGCCCAACTCCGTCTCCGCGGGGTGCCGACCACCGAGGTGATGGCGACGCTGGGTCCGGACGCCGGTCGGTCGGCCCGCGTCGCGCGCAAAGTGGTGGCGATCGGACGTGCCACCGTCGAGCCCGGTTCGGCCGGCGTGGTGGCCGGTGTCGGGCTGCGCAGCCACCAGCGTGACCGCCGTGATCGGGTGGCCCGGCCGGCGAACCTCCTCGTCGTCCGGCACGCGGTCCGGCGCGCGCGCCGACGCCCGGGAGTCCACGTCCTCGACCAGGGGCCGCTCCAGGAATGGTGGTCGGCCGCGCTTCGGGCCGACGAACAGCGGGTGCTCCGGCAGTCGGGTGCCGACCCGGCCGAACGCTGCGATCTCCTGATTCGGGTGGATACCCCGCTCCCGGTGCTGTTGGAGCGTCTGGCTGCGCGCGGCCCGCGACAGAGCCGCCTGGAAGGGGTCGATTCGGACCGACAACGCCGGGAATTGGAACGGGGCGAACTGCTCCTGGATTCACTCTCCGATCAATTGGTACATTCCTCCGGTCCTGAAGGGCCCGGCATCCTCCGGGTCGACGGGCAGGATCCCGCGGCAGCGGAGACGATTGCTGAGGTCGTCGCCGCCAACGTGTGATCTCGACGGGGGAGTCGGGTATGGCGCAGCGTTCCGTTCGGACCGCGCTCGTGGGAGCAGTACTGGTCGGTACCGGTCTGGTGGCCATCCCATCCGGGGGCGCGGGTGCAGTGGGTCCGTGTGCCACCTCGTCGACCCGCCAGCTCTCCGGTACGCAGACCTCGGCCTTCAAATCGACCCTCGCGGCGAACGAGCGGGTCGATGCCAACACTGCCACCTGGTCCGGCAACATCCCGTATCCCGTCTACTTCAACACGGGGGCAGACGCGTGTTGGGATGGTGGATCGATCAAGGGCACGTTCCCGGTGAGCGCAACGTGGAACACCTTCCACGGGAACACCGCATTTGGATTCGACGGCGCCAACTTCACCCTCAGCCATCCGCGGATCTTCAACTACGGCGACGGAATTGATGTCCGAGAAGCATCGAGTTCCAACTTCCTCATCTCCGATGCCTACATGTCGTACATCCATGACGACTGCATTCAGAACGACACGTTGGTCTCCGGCACCGTCACCAACTCGTTCCTCGATGGTTGCTACGTGGGGTTCTCGGCGCGCCGGTCGGACGGCACGACGTTCGACGGCCACCTGAACACATGGACGATCAGCAACTCGCTCGTGCGACTGCAGGCGATGCCGACTGTCTACAAGGGTGCCGTCGCCGGCCACGGCGGGTTCTTCAAATGGGATGAGAGCGCGACGTTGAGCCCGAAACTCAACATCTCGAACACGATCTTCCGCGCCGACCAGAACACCAACCACGGCGACCTTGTCATGCCCGCGAACTACGACGTGTCCTGTTCCAACAACACCATGGTGTGGCTCGGCCCCGGCGCCTTCCCTGGAACATTGCCGCCGTGCTTCACGATCACCACGAACCGCGCCGTCTGGGATGCGGCGGCGCATAGCTGGGAAATCGCTCACCCCGGTGTGATCACCGGACCCAGGGTCTCGGTCGGCGACGCCACCCTGGTGGAGGGAAGCTCCGGTGCGCGCGCGTTGGCCTTTCCACTCTCGATCTCGGAACCGCCGGCGCCGGGCAACACGGTCACCGTCTACTGGTCGACCGCGCCCGGAACTGCCGACGCCACTGACTTCGGGGCGAAGAAGGGCAAGGCGGTGTTCGCCGGTTCGCAGGTCTACAAGACGATCCTCGTGCCGGTGAAGCCCGACACCACGATTGAGGCGGACGAACTGATGTACCTGGTCGCGGCCGGCGTCGACGGAGGCCAGAACTATCGGGAACGCGGCACCGGAACGATCGTCAACGACGACCCGGGCAGCACCGTGCGCCTCGTCGTGTCCGACGCCACTGTGGTCGAGGGTGATGTCGGGACCCGCTCGTTGGTGATCCCCATCGTGCTCACCCAACCTGCGCCGGCCGACGTGCTCGTCAACTGGTCGACGGTCGACGGGACTGCGACCGCCGGAACCGACTACACGCGCAAGGGCGGGACCGTGAAGATCAACGCTGGCGCCCGCTATGTGAACGTGATCGTCCCTCTCTTGCCGGACACGATCTCCGAAGGCACCGAGACGTTCTCGGTCCAGGTGAACTCGGCGCCGGGTGTCACCGTGCTCGACGGCACCGGCACGGTCACCATCAGCGACGACGACTGAACCAAGTTCCCGGGAGCGCGATCGCCGACGAGAATGTCGGGATGATCGACCCACCACCTGATCTCGACATCATCGTGGCTCGCGTGTGTCGCGCTTGGTCGCTCGAGATCGTCGGTCCGCCGTTCACCGGCGCGCCGGTCTCGTTCGTGCTGCCGGTGCGGCGGGCGGATGGAAGTGGTGCGGTGCTCAAGATCCAGTTCCCCCATCGGGAGTGCGTCCACGAAGCCGAGGCGTTGCGGCGCTGGCAGGGCAACGGCGCAGTTCGGCTGCTCGACCACGACGTGGCCCACCACGCGCTGCTGCTCGAGCGCTGTGTCCCCGGTGATCACCTGGCGACGGTCGGGAACGAGCGGGCGCTCGATGTGCTCGTCGGCCTCCTGCCGCGGCTGTGGCTCGGCGCGGACGAGCCGTTCGAACGGTTGGCCGACGAGGCCGAACGGTGGGCCGCCCGTCTGGCGGATCCGACCGGGCGCGATGGCCTGGCCGACGAGCTGGCGGATCGTGGCGCCGGAATCCTCCGCGAGCTCGGACCGACCCAGACCGAGCGAGTGCTGCTCCATCAGGACCTCCACGGTGACAACGTGCTCGCCTCCGAGCGCGAGCCGTGGCTCGTCATCGACCCCAAACCACTCGTGGGTGAACGCGCGTTCTCGGCGGCACCGATCGTGCGGAGCAGTGAGTTCGGTACCACTCGGGCCGACGTGTTGTACCGGCTCGACCGGTTGTGCGCGGATCTCGATCTCGACCGCAAACGCGCAATCGGGTGGACGATCGGGCAGACCGTGGCGTGGAGATGCGACACCACCGAGCCGTCGTGGGGAGACCAGCTCGTCAGGTGGCTGATCGACGCCTGACGGGCAACGTTTGGATGCGTTCGTGGGTCATTGAGCTGGGGTCCGGCGCGCCGTGGGGGTGAACGCGACCTTCATGCCCTCGTACCCGCTCACGAAGTTGGCCGCCCGATGTGCTGGCTCGGCGTCGTCGACCAGGTGGAGATCCGGGAGCCGGTCGAGGAGCACATTGAAGAGTGCGCGCAGTTCGAGCCGGGCCAGCGAACTGCCGAGGCAGAAGTGGGTGCCGAACCCGAACGCCATGTGGTCGTTCGGCGCGCGTTCGATGTCGAAGATGAACGGGTCGGGAAAATGGTCCCCGTCGCGGTTGGCCGACGGGTAGAGCATCAGCAGCTTCTGGCCCGCCTCGATCGTCTTGCCGTGGAACTCGACGGTACGCGTTGCGGTCCGCGCCATGTTCTTGATGGG
>JBBQXR010000366.1:0-3641 GCA_038209455.1 Acidimicrobiia bacterium | reverse complement strand
CACGGAACGATTCCTCGTTGCCATCAGCAGCGCGCCCGGGATGCATGTCGTCGGTGACCCCGCCACGGTCAAGATCCGCGACGACGATGCCGCGCCCACGGTCGCGATCGGTGACGCACAGGTCCATGAAGGTGACGGTGCCGCCTCCGTGGGCGTGATGTTGTCGGCGCCGAGTGGCCGGGACGTGACCGTCGAGTTCCGTACCCATCACCACTCCGCCCGGTCCGGATCGGACTTCGTGCGCACTCGCGGCTCCGTGACGATCCCCGCCGGTCAACGGGGTGCGGTCATTCGCATTCCGATCGTCGACGACACCAGGCGCGAACGGACCGAGACCTTCCGGGTCGACCTCGCCGACCCCGACCACGCGGAGATCGACGCCCGTCACGACTCCGCAACGGTGACGATCCTCGACAACGACTGACCGACCGCGCCCGACCGCCGCCTAGGTACCGGACCGCGCTGAGTGCCACGCGTTCCCGGTGCCGGAACCGGTCAGCCCATGTGCATGTCGGTGGTCCAGCACGCGTCGTCCGGGGTGGCCGGTCCGCTCGCCAGCAGGCACGGATGGTGGCCGACGAAGACATCGGGCACGTGGTTCCAGCCGGGGACGATCCAGGCGTGGAGCAGCCAGTAGTTCCCGAGGTAGACGGTGCTGCCGGAAACGCCGGGCGGGCACGCACCGTCGAAGATGATCAACCCGGACTGACTCGACAGACAGACGTTCTCGTGGCGGTGCCACCAGTCGTTGTCGCCGGGGAATCCGGCCGGTGGACCGTCGGGACCGTTGTTGACGTACCAGCTGATGCCGACGAGTTTCGCGTCCGGCCCGTTGCCGCCGTACTGGAGGAAGTTGGGTCGGGTCGGGTTGAACGCGCCTTGGAGCGGGCTGCCGAGGGAGTGGTGGGTTCCCATGCCGGCGGCGTAGTTGGCCGAGGCGGTCCAGCCCGCGGCCTCGGCCTGGCCGCGCGTCGGCCACTGCATCGCGTAGGCCAACGCCTGGTCGAAGTACCCCGAGTTGGTGATGCAGTCGTTCCAACTGAGATCGCCCTTGTGGATCCCGTGGTCGATGTACCACTGCGCGCCGGGTTCGTCGGCCATGAGCTCCGAATGACACCACCACGGCCGTGAGCTCGGATCCGTCTGCTGCATGTGGAGCGCCACTGGCTTGAAACACCCGGCGAGGAGCACGACTGCTCCCGCGACGAGCGCGAGCCGCCAGCCGGCGCTGACGGACTTGCGGACCACACCTGCCATTTCGGACCCCCCTGCGAAGGGTCGGGACGCTAACACCGGCGCCCGCGCCCACCAAGGGAAGGATTGTTTCGTCCCGATCGTTCGGGGTAGGGACAGGATCCGCCACAGGGTCACAATCGCGCCCGGCGCGCCCGACCCGAGGAGTCATCGATGACCACCGTCGCACCGGCCCGCAAGTCGGGCACCTTCACGATCGGCGGGGATACCACCGTCCACCGGCTCGGCTTCGGCGCCATGCAACTGACCGGTCCGGGGGTCTGGGGCCCGCCGCGCGACCGTGGCGAGGCGATCCGGGTCCTGCGCCGGGCGATCGAACTTGGGGTCGATTTCATCGACACCGCCGATGCCTATGGCCCCTTCATCGCCGAGGAACTGATCCGCGAGGCGCTGCATCCCTATCCGGACGGTCTCACCATCGCGACCAAGGTCGGCCTCACCCGCGCCGGACCGGGCGACTGGCGACCCGTCGGACGACCCGAGTACCTCCGTCAACAGGTGCACCTGTGTCTGCGCCACCTCGGCCTGGACCGCATCGAACTCATGCAGCTCCACCGCATCGATCCGCAGGTCCCGCTCGAAGATCAGGTCGGCGAGTTGGCGGCCCTGCGCGACGAAGGCAAGATCCACCACATCGGTCTCTCCGAGGTGACCATCGCCGAACTGACCGCGGCGCGCGACGTGGCTCCGATCGTGACGGTCCAGAACCGGTTCAACCTCACGGACCGCAGTGCCGAGGACCTGCTGGACCACGTCGAGGGTGAAGGCATCGGGTTCATCCCCTGGTTCCCGCTCGCCACCGGCGAACTCGCCAAACCCGGCGGCCCCCTCGATCGCCTCGCCCACGACCTCGACGCCACCCCCGCGCAACTCGCGTTGGCGTGGTTGCTCGCTCGCTCCCCCGCGCTGCTACCGATTCCCGGCACTTCGACCGTCGCCCACCTCGAGGACAACGTCGCGGCCGCCGAGATCCAGCTCGACCCCGATCAGTTCGAGACCCTGAGTGCCGCGGCACGCTGACGGCGTCGGAACGCAGCCGAATCTCTGCCGATTCACAGGAACCCGACGGGGTTCTCTCAGCTCGGGACTGCACAATGACGGAGTCACCGTCAGGGGGCATCGCGAGGAGCTTCCATGAGCACCCAAGAACCGACCGACTCCGACCCGGTGCCTGAGCCGCGGGTCGTGCAAACGCACCCGGGACGGATCGCGGCCGTGCTGCTGCTCGTCGCCGCGCTGATCGGTACCGCCGGGTGGGCCGGCTATCAAGCGCGTGGGTCGGCATCGTCCGCGATCGATCGGGTCGCACGCGCGATCCGGCCGACAGCCAACCGCCGGTCGTCGTCGGGGAGCGGCGCAAACGGCTCTTCGATCGCGGGCACGCTCGACGACTCGATCGTGAACCTCACCACCACGCTGTCCTCGGGCGGTGCCGCAGCCGGTACGGGCATCATCATCTCGACGTCCGGCATCGTGCTCACGAACAACCACGTCATCGCCGACTCGACCTCGATCCAGGCGGAGGTCGCCGGGTCCGGCCGGACGTACTCGGGCTCGGTGCTCGGGTACGACAGTGCCGACGATGTCGCGGTGGTAAAGCTCCGCAACGCATCCGGCCTCACCCCGGCGCCGATCGGATCCGCGTCGGACCTCTCCGTGGGCGACGACGTGGTCGCGCTCGGCAATGCGCTCGGCCGCGGCGGTGCACCAACGGTCGCGTCGGGCACGGTGACCGGACTCGACCGCCCGATCACCGCCTCCGATCAGGACGGCTCCAACGCCGAGCGGCTCACGCACTTGATCCAGACCGACGCCGGCATCCAACCAGGTGACTCCGGCGGCCCGCTGACCAACACGAGTGGCAAGGTGGTCGGCATGGACACTGCTGCGGCTCGCAGCGGCAGCAGCTTCGGATTCCGCAGCGAGGTCGCGTCCGAGGGATACGCCATCCCGATCCAGTCCGCGCTCACGATCGCCCATGCCATCGTCTCGGGCACGGGCGGCAGCGACATCCACCTCGGCGGGACGCGCGCCATCCTGGGTATCCAGGTCGACAACGAGTCCACCGACGGTTCCTCGACCGCGCCGACGGTGATCGGCGTTGCGACCGACTCCGGCGCCGACTCGGCCGGGATCCAGGCCGGCGACGTGATCACCGCAATCAACGGGACCAGCGTCTCCTCCGCGAGCGAGCTGACGCACAGCCTGCTGCACTCGTCGCCGAGTGACGTCGTCCGGGTCACCTGGGTCGACGACTCAGGAACCACCCACCGGGCCAACGTGACCCTCAGTTCCGCACCACCCGCGTAATTTCAGGCCCGCGCTCGCACTCCCAGGGGGTATCGCGGCACGGCGAGAGGGCCAAGCTCGAAGAGTCGTCGATGGCT
>JBBQXR010000365.1:0-3646 GCA_038209455.1 Acidimicrobiia bacterium | reverse complement strand
GATGTCGATCTGGGGAATCGCGTGAGGCATCAGCCAGGTGCCCGCCGAGCTGCGCAACATGTCGTAGAGGGTCAACAGCACGTAAAACGGAATCCAGTCGACGACGACGCGTTTCCATGCGGAGCCGGACTGGGTGGTCGTGCCCGACGCGATGAGCCCGAGGCCCACGACGGCGAAGATCTGCGCGCGGGACCCGGGGAACCCGACCGCGACGATGAAAACGAAGACGCACGTCGCCCAGGCGATCAGCCATCGGTAGCGCCACACGCCCCGCGAACGCGTCCACGGAGGTACCTCGGCGGCGCCCCGATGGCTCGGCGTCGTCGGAGCGCTCACCTTCGACGACGTCATCGACGGTGAATGTTAGCTCCGGTTGCCGGGCCGAGAGCGGGTCAGCTCACTGACAGGCCGCTACCTCCAGGGCACGTTCAGGGCCCCTCTGGACACGCCGAGTTCACGCGCTCGGGCGCTCACCATCTGTTCACGAGGCAATCCCGAACATGGTGGAGTGAGCGTGCTGCGGCGAGCGGTCGCGCACCCCTTCGGCCCCACCAATGACACGCCAGCGCCTTCGACGGACCATGAGCAGGGTGTTGA
The DNA here is from genome assembly GCA_038209455.1 of Acidimicrobiia bacterium. GTDB lineage: Bacteria > Actinomycetota > Acidimicrobiia > IMCC26256 > JAENVU01 > JAENVU01. The sequence continues at coordinate 3,049 of JBBQXR010000365.1, read as the reverse complement.
AAATCGGTTCTTGAGGGCCGCCGGCCTGGTCCGTCGTGCCGTGGCCGGGTCGTTGCTCGAGGTCGGCGTGGACGCTCAGTCGGAACTTCGAAAAGTTCGACCGGTGACCTGTGCGCCCCGATCCGGCGTGAGGAGAAACGTCGACGTTCGAGATGTCGTGCTTGGTCAGGTCACGGCCCGGAGTATGGCGGCGGCACCTGTGAGTGCGGCGATCGTCAAGACCACGGGCCGCAGGTTGCGGCTGGCGAGTCGAGGCCGGATCACCAGGCTGAGCGCGAGTCCGGCGAAGTAGCTCGGCATGAGGGAGATGCCGAGCAGGAGTTGCCAGGCGTGGAGTTGACCACCGACCAGCAGCCCGGTGACCGTGAAGATGGTCCCGATCGCGAATTGCGTCGCGAGTGTTGATCGGAAGACGGGTGGGGGGTCGTGTTGATACAACAGCGCGAGCGGCGGTCCGTCGATCGCGGCCGCCGTGCCCATGACACCGGTCACGACGCCGGTCGCGCTCGCGGAAGCCGACGTGATCCCCGGATGCAGATGCGTGGCGGAGACGCTGAGGATGACGGCGAGGATCACGACCGCGCCGATGACCACCGCGAGTGTCTCGGTGGAGACCGCCGCGACAATGGCAACACCGAGCGCGGTGCCGGGAACACGACCGAGGAGCAAGAATCGGCTACCTCGCCAGTCGATGTGGTGACGTTCGCTCACTGCCATCGCCACGGCCATCGGCGTACCCGGGATGACCATCGCGCCCGGCAGCGCAGCCGGAACGATCAACGCGACGACCGGGACCGCAAGCAGGTTCGAGCCGAACCCAACGACACCCTGAACGGTCGAGGCGCCCACGACAGTCAGCGCGATTACGAGCCAGTCGACACCCGAGACATGCACCCCGTGATCCTGACAGATGCGAATACCGCGTCCTCGGAGAGAGGCGCTTCGACGTGCGCGGCCGTCGAATCGGCTCCCGATCCCGCGACCGGGGACTGCCCCGATGTTCGCGCGACGAGGCCCCGGTCGAAGCCGGGGCCTGTCGTTGTTCGTTGGGAAGGTCGGGTCTAGTCGGTCTGGTGCGCGCGCTGCTCCGCCTCGTGGACGGCCGCCTCGGCGCGGGCCGCGTCCGCCTTGGCCTCGTGCTCAGCGACCTCGCGCTGGGACTTCGCCTTCTCTTGCTGGGCGCGGCCCTCATCCTCGAGCGAGTCGTTGCCGGTGACCTCGCCCACGACTTCTTTCGCCTTGCCCTTCACATCCTCGATGATGCCCTTCGCGCCTGCACTCGGTCCTGTCTCGCGATCCATCGTGATCCTCCTCAGTGTTGGGCTTATGAACTACCCGCGGTCTCGACCTTTCGAACCCGCAGATGTCCGATGGGTTCCGCTTCCGTGCGATTGCGAAGATCGCGAGACTTGACGAGCGTCGCCGGTCGGCGTAGGCCCGAGCTGGTGGCTCACGCAGTCGGGTCGCCCTACCAGTGATGGCACACCAAGGGGGGTCGGGTCATGGCAGCACCGACGCACCGTCTGACGGACGAGCACTCGGCGAGTGTTGAAGCCCGTGCGGCTGAGGAAGGCTTTCAACTCGTTCAGTTCGAGACCTCGGAGGGTCAGCTTGTCTGGGAATGGCGACGGGGCGACGACCCGAAGCCGCAGTTCGTGGACCGACGTGTCGCGCTGCACTTCATGGATGATCTCTTGCGCCGGATGCAGGTGTCCGCGACCGATCGAATCCGGTCGAGCGACCTGCGTTCGGTTCGCGCGATGTCACAGAGGGCACGCCGAATGGACTCGTGATTCGTTGCGTCAACCTGATCGGTCAACGTCAGAGAAGTCCGCGCTGTCGCTGGACGAGATATCTGGTCGTCATCGGCGTCGCAGCTGGACCAGTCAACGTGGCCCTCATCAGCCCCGGAGTCGACGCTGAGCCGGCATTGGGGTGTGGGGAGCGATTCGCGTCGAACCGCGATTTCCCCCACATTGGTGGTTCACGCGGTTGAGCTGCTTGATCGAGAAGCGCGGCTGACGCGACGAGACCCCGGCCGAAACCGGGATCTGTCGCCGCTCGGTACCCGCCGAGCGACCGGGGCTTCATACCCATGGTCCGGGCCGGCACAATCCGACGCTCGCAGGTCGTTGCTCCCTTCTTGCAGCGCGCGGAACCATGGAGCCCGGGGACCGTTCCCTCCGGCGAACGCCTTCGATTCTCCCTCCTCGATGACGGCTCCGGCATCGACTGCGCCACTGGCTGGGCTTCGAGCGAAGCCGGGTTGGCAGGCATTCGGAACGGACCGTCGACTCGCTGGTTTTCGCCAGCTGCTCGTCGCCGGGAGGTTCGGTCAGGCAGACGTGGGGTAAGAGGCCATCCCATTACCGCGGAGGTTCAGCTATGAGCCAGCGTCCGAGAAACGCGAGGGAAGACTCGGTGATCCGTCGTCCCGAAACGAAGTCGTTCATTCTGACCAGCGAGTTCTGGGTCGCCGCAGGTGCGGCCGCCGCGGTCTTCTTGGGCGGCTATGCCCTCGACGACATCGCAAAGACCACCGCGTGGCGATACGGCACTTGGATCGCGATTGCGTACATCATCAGTCGTGGCATCGCCAAGGCGGGAAGTCAGCGGGCCTACCAACCGGACCCGGTCGCTGCTCGACAGGGGTTCTGGGGCGATGGCCGCGACGACCGGACCGGCGACCCGCGTTACGCGAATGAAAAGAATGCTCCGGTCGAAGTTCGTCCCGTGGCCGCGGACGCTCCGGCGCGTGAGCCGGTGCGGTCGTATGAGGACGGCGCGAACGGTCGCTAGCCGCCGGACGCGAGTCCATGGCTGAGGAGGCCCCGGCATTCGTGCCGGAGGGTTGCGAACGCGTTGCCCACGGTTCGTGCGCGACTCGTCGCCCAAGGTGTGAAAATGCTGTTCTCGGTAGACTGGCGAGATGACCGGCACCCTCATCACGTCCGGACCGCTCCCCGAGCCGCTCGACGACTCGCAGTCCGGTACGCCGGCCCGGGCGCCAGGCTCGGCGCGGCGCACCACCTCGATCGACATGGTCTGG
>JBBQXR010000364.1:0-3683 GCA_038209455.1 Acidimicrobiia bacterium | reverse complement strand
CATCCCACGGATCGGCAGCCGGCGGGGCAGGTCGGGTCAGAACTCGAGCAGGACCTGTTCGATCACCTCGGTGAGCGCGGGGTGGGTGTACATCACCTCGCGGCCAATCTGGTCGACGGTCTGGCCGAACGTCATCGCCTGCACCAAGGGCTGGATCAGCATCGAGGCGTACGGACCCATGATGTGGGCGCCGAGGATCAGCCGGGTCTGCTGGTCGGCGATCACCTTGGCGAAACTGGTGGTGTCCTCGAGCGCCCAGCCGTATGCGGTGTCCGAATACCGGCGGACCCCGATCATCAACTCGCGATCGGTGGCCCGGGCCTGAGCCTCGGTGAGTCCGACCGACGCGATCTGCGGATCGGTGAACACGGCGTGCGGGATCACGTCGGGATGGGCCAGCGTGCGCAGGTCATCGGGGTTGACAAGGTTGTGCTTCACGACCCGGGTCTCCGCGTTGGCCAGGTGCTTCAGCTGGAACTCGTTGGCCACGTCGCCGAGGGCCCACACACCCTCGACGTTCGTCCGGAAGTTCGCGTCGACCACCACATGACCGTGCTCGTCGAGGTCGAGGCCGGCGGCCGCCGCGTCGAGCCGGTCGGTGTTCGGGATCCGGCCCGTCGCCACCAGAAGCACCTCGCCGAACAGCGTGCGCTCGCGAGCGCCGGAGCGCATCGTCACCGCGACACCGTCCGGATGCGGATCAACCCGGATCAACGTCGAGTTGGTGTGCGCATGGAAGCGCTCGCGCGCGGCGTCGGTGAACCGGAGCGAGATCTCCTCGTCTTCGGCCATCAGCAGACGCGGGCCGCGCTGCACCACGGTCACATGGGTCCCCAGTCCACTGAACACGTGTCCCATCTCGACCGCGATGAACCCACCGCCGAGGATGATCATCGACTCCGGCAACGCGTCGAGGCGCATGATGGTGTCGGAGGTGTGGAACGGGACGGAGTCGATCCCCTCGATGTCGGGGATCATCGGGCGCGCCCCGCAGGCGACGACGATGTCGGTCGCGGTCAACTGTTCGTCACCGACCTGCAACACCTTGGGCGACACGAACCGCGCCGGGTCGGTGTACACGTCGATCCCCACGGAGCGCCGGTACCGGACTGCGGATTCATGGGCCGGATCGATGCGGGCGAACACGCGGTCACGGATAGCCGGCCAGTCGGCGCCGTTGAACGTGAGATCCACGCCCAGGCGTTCGGCGCGATGCGGCGTCTCCGCCGTGTCGGCTGCGACCACGAACATCTTCGACGGCACGCAGCCACGATTGAGGCAGGTACCGCCGAACCGATCGGGTTCGATGATGGCGCAACGGAGGTGATCGAACTCAGGCCCGAAGATGGAGTTGCCACTCCCGCCGCCCACGACGATCAGGTCGTACTCACGCATTCGCGATTCCTCTCGTTTCCGGCCCGCCAAACTCCCACCTGGAGTTCCACCGGCCGTTCATAGCCGCGGCGGGCGACCGGACCAGAACGCCGTCTGGTGACCGGCGCCGCCAACTGCAAGGATCACGACCATGTTCACAACGATCGTGGTGGGTACCGACGGTTCCGACTCCGCAGCGAGCGCGGTGCGCCAAGCTGCCGAACTGGCGCAGCTCGCCGGCGGAACCTTGCACATCGTCCACGCGTACCAGGCGATGAACATGAGCACCCTCGCGTTGAGCGCCAGCGGCGGCGGCGGATCGATCGACGTGACCGGCGTGAACGAAGGCATCGCCGCCAACGCCCAGACGATCTGTGAGCGGTCGGGCGCGATTGTCGACGCGAGCGTCGCGTGCGAGACCCACGCGGTCCCCGGCGACCCGTGCGAGGCGTTGATCTCGACTGCGGAGCAGGTGGGCGCGGACCTCATCGTCGTCGGCAACCGCGGCATGACCGGCGTCAAGCGGTTCGTGCTCGGCAGCGTGCCGAACAAGATCTCGCATCACGCGCCGTGCTCGGTCCTCATCGCCGACACCAGCCACTGACCAACTGCTCGGCGCGCCGGAGCGCCGCCGATCAGCGAACGCCGGCGGCCACTCGCCGCAGCGCTTCGTTCGGTTCGGGCGGTAGTTCGGTGAGTGGCGTTGCGATCTCGCCGACGGTCGGTCCGAACTCCGCCGCCAGCGGTGCCAGCGCGTCGAGATCGAAGTCGTACAACGTCGCCGCGTTCCCGGCCAGGATCCCGCGCACCTCGGATTCCGGGAGATCATGCATGACCTGACGCAGGTGTTCACGGGTGAACGGCCCCGTACCCTCGGTGTGCGGGTAGTCACTCCCCCACATGAATCGGTCTGCGCCGAGCCGGTCCCGCGCCGCCACGTCCGACAGGCCGGGCTGCGAGACGCCCATCCAACAGTTCCGCTGGAAGTACTCGGAGGCCGAGCGCGGCGGAATCGTCTCGGTGTCGTAGGCGAGTTCGCCGGTGCGACCGGTGGCGCGGATCCCCGCCAGCATGGTGTCGAGCTGGTCGAGCAGCGGCGGTACCCAGTTGCAGCCGGTCTCGGTGATCGCGAACTTGAGGTTCGGGAACCGCTCGAAGATCCCGGAGACGATGAACTGCACCAACGGCCGCTGTGAATAGAAGGTGACCTCGTTGATGAAGACCAGCGGCGACGCCGGGAACCGCCCGTAGTCGGGGGCTCCGGTACCGCCGTGGACGTTGATCACCACGCCGAGGTCTTCGCACACCTTCCAGAGTCGGTCGTAGGCGGGATCGACGAGCGGCGACACCCAGTTGCAGTCCGGCGGAATGTTCGGGAGGAGCAACCCACCGCGCAGGTCGTGGTCCTTGATGAAGTGCACGTCGGCGATCGCGTCGTCGATGTCGTTGAGGAAGATCTGACCGATGCCGGCACGACGCTCGGGGAACCGGCCGCAGAAGTCGACCAACCACCGGTTGTGCGCGCGGATCCCGGCCAACCGGTGCTCGTACTGCTCGGCGGTGGGCGGCTTGGCGAAGAGGACGAAACTGGGGAAGAACGGGGGCACGGTGTTGGGGAAGACGACTTCGGCCACCTGCGCGTCGGCCTCGAGGTCTCCGTTGCGCCGGTCGTCGTCCCAGTTGCGGACCCGGCCGCCGTCGTGGAGGTCCCGGTACGGGTTCTTGTATTTGTTCCGCCACGCGTCGAAGTCTTCGACGTACGCGTGGTCCAAGTACTCGCGGTACTGCTCGTGGGAACCGCCGGCGTGGCAGTCCGCCGAGATGATCGTGTAGCGCCGCTCGTCCGTGCTGACCATGAAGACTCCTCGTGCCGGGCGCCCGTCGTCGTATCGAGGCACCGCCGGTTTCGCTCCCCAACGGTAACCTCCGGACACCGCAATCGACCGAGGGAGCCGACCATGGACACACTCGCCGTCGTCGAACGTTTCGGTACCGCATGGGGTGACCACGACCTCGACGCCTGCCTCGCGCTCGTCACCGACGACTGCGTGTTCGACGCCACCGGCCCGGCCCCCGACGGCGCTCGCTGCGAGGGCAAGGACGCGATCCGCGCCGCATGGCAACCGATCTTCGACGACACCGCCAGCAACTTCGAAGCCGAGGAGACGTTCGCGGCCGGTGATCGGGTGGTGCAACGCTGGCGGTACTCCTGGGCCGACGGCCACATTCGCGGTGTCGACGTGTTCCGGGTCCGGGACGGTCTCGTCGCCGAGAAGTTCTCCTACGTGAAGGGCTAGGGGCATCAGTCC
>JBBQXR010000363.1:0-3694 GCA_038209455.1 Acidimicrobiia bacterium | reverse complement strand
CGCGAGCACGATGATCTCTGACGGGAACCGAAAACCGGCGAACGCCGAACTCGAGGCAGCGGATACCGGGCGACAACGGCGAGACATCATCCCGCCACCCTCACCGCCCACCACGACCCTGCGCCAATGCAACAGAGCCCTCGGGTTTACGGTTGAGGGGTGCTGGCGGGAGTAGTGCTTCGTTGACGACTGAGAACGTGGCGGTGTTGTTCACCGACATGGTCGGCTCGACCGCGTTGGCGTCGAGCCTGGACGCCAACGCGGCCGATGAACTTCGGCGTGGGCATTTCTCGATCTTGCGGCAGGCGATCGCCGAGGCGGGCGGCACCGAGGTGAAGAACCTGGGTGACGGATTGATGGTCGTGTTCGGTTCGGCGTCGGCCTCACTGTCGTGCGCGGTCGGGATGCAACAGGGCGTCGAACGCGACAACCGCGGCCGTGAGCAGTCGGTGGGTTTGCGCATTGGGCTCAGCATCGGCGAGGTCAGTCGGGAGGACGACGACTACTTCGGTGACCCGGTCATCGCAGCCGCACGACTCTGCGCCCGCTGCGAGAGCGGACGAGTGCTCGCGGCGGACATGGTGCGGGGAATGGCAGGTCGACGTAACCGCCACGTTTGTCGCCCACTCGGGGAACTCACGCTCAAGGGCTTGCCCGATCCGGTCGCGACCGTCGACGTCGCGTGGGAGCCAATCGGCCGAACCGACGCCGGAACCCCGAGCCCGCTACCTGGACGCCTGGCTGTGCCTCCCGCGGTAGGTGTTGTCGGCCGCGATGCCGAGACGGCGTCGATGTCGGAGGCGTTCAAGCGTGTCGCCGGTGGCGAAGGACGCGAGGTGGTGTTGATCTCGGGTGAGGCGGGTCTGGGTAAGACCACGCTGGTCGCGGAGACGGCCCGCGCTGCGTTCGACGCGGGGGCGTGTGTGTTATTCGGGCATTGCGAGGAAGACTTCGCGGCGCCGTACCAACTCTTTGGCGAGGCGCTCGGCCATTACGTGACGCACGCTTCGGAAGATCAACTTGTCGCGCATGTCGCGGCGCACGGTTCGGAGCTTGCCCGGCTTGTCCCCGCGTTGGCGAGCAGAATGCCGGGGCTGCCGCCGTCGAAGGCGACCGATAGGGACACTGAACGGTTCTTGCTGTTCGCGTCTGTCGTGGCACTATTGGCCGCGGCCTCAGAGGATCAGCCAGTCGTGCTCGTCTTGGATGATTTGCAGTGGGCTGACAAGGCGAGCCTGCTGCTGTTGCGTCATCTGACTGCGTCGGAACACGCGATGCGCCTACTTGTTCTTGGGACCTACCGCGACAGTGAGTTGTCGCGGTCGCATCCGTTCCTCGAAACGCTGGCCGCGCTACGTCGACAGCACGGCGTGTCGCGAGTCGAACTCGCCGGGCTCGACGACATGGGGGTCGTGGCACTCATGGAAGCCACGGCCGGTCATAGCCTCAACGACGCCGCCGTGGGTCTCGCGCATGCGGTATATCGCGAGACCGACGGCAACCCGTTCTTTGTGACCGAGGTGCTCAACCATCTTGCTGAGACCGGCGCGATCTTCCAGGACGCCACGGGACGATGGAGAGTGGACAACTCCCTGGAACAGATGGTCTTGCCCGACAGTGTGCGCGAGGTGATCGGCGCTCGGGTCGGGCGCTTGGGACCCGACGCCGAACAGATGTTGTCGATTGCGGCGGTGATCGGTCGGGACTTCGACCTCGATCTCCTCGCGGGAGCGACGAACACGACCGAGGACGCGGTGCTCGACATCCTCGAAGCCGCCACCGCCGTTTCCTTGGTACGTGAGGTGGCCGACACCGGGCACTACAACTTCGCGCACGCCCTCATCCAGCACACGCTGTATGAAGATCTCGGCCACAACCGCCGAGCCCGGGCGCACCGACAGGTGGGCGAAGCGCTCGAAGCCCTCTGCGGTGACCGGCCCGGCGCACGTGTGGGCGAGCTGGCCCGCCACTGGTTCAACGCCACCCAACCCATCGACCTCACCAAAGCCATCGGCTACGCGCGCCAGGCCGGCGACGCCGCACTCACCGCGCTCGCACCGGGCGACGCGCTCGGCTATTACGCCAAGGCCCTCGACCTGTACGCCCAAGCCGATGACCCCGATCCGACCCTCGGAATCGATTTGGCGATCGGGCTCGGCACCGCCCAACGCCAAACCGGCGACCCCGCCTTTCGCCACAGGCTCCTCGACGCCGCGCGCCGGGCCGGCGATCTCGGCGACACCGAGCGCCTCGTCGCGGCCGCCCTGGCCAACGACCGGGGCTGGACCAGTAGTGTCGGGGCCGTCGATTCGGACAAGGTCGAGGTCTTGGAAATGGCCCTGGCCCGCCTCCCCGGCGACCAACCCGACCGGGCGCGTGTGCTCGCCACCCTGTGTTCAGAACTCGCCTACGGAAGTCCCCTCGAACGCCGCCAGGCGCTCGCCGACGAGGCCCTCGCCATCGCCGAGTCCTGCGGTGACGACGCCATCATCGTGTGGGTCCTGATCCACATTTTCGATCCGCTCTTCGTGCCGTCCCTGCTCGAGCAACGGCGCATCCAGTCGGCCGACGCTGTGGCGCGTGCCGAACGGATCGGTGACCCGTTCATGTTGTTCATGGCGGCGACCCAAGCCACGGCGGCGGCTGGCGCGGCCGGCGACATCGACGACGCCGACCGCTGCCTCGAGATCATGCGGTCGGTCGCCGATCAGCTCAGCCAGCCCATGGTCGACTGGACACTCACTTTCATGTGCGCCGGACGGGCGTTGCTCGCCGGCGACATCGATGAGGCCGAACAGTTGGCCACCGCGGCGCTCGAACTTGGCACCGACAGCGGTCAACCCGACGCCACCCTCATGTTCGAGGGACAGTTCATCGGCGTGAGCTGGCAACGCGGCACCCTGGGCGACCTCGTTGCACTCATCGAGCAGGCGGTGGCCGACAATCCCGGCCTCCCCGCATTCACCGCGATGCTCTCGGTCGCGTACGCCGAAGCGGGCCGCACCGATGACGCGCGTCGTCTGCTGCAACAGTTCTCAGCCGCTGACTTCGATCTTCCGCTGGACTTCCTCTGGACCGCCGGAATGGTCCAGTACGCCGAAGCCGCAATCGTTTGCCGAGACCCGCAACCTGCGGGGCCGCTGTTCGATCGGCTTGTCCAATATGGCGACCAGTGGTGCTATACCGGCACTGCGACTCAGGGCCCGGTCAGCCACTATCTCGCCGGTCTCACCACCATCCTGCGCCGCTACGACGAAGCCGACACCTACTTCACCCGAGCCGCCGCGTTCAGCCTCCGGATGGGTGCCAAGTTCGACGCCGCCCGCACCAATCTGCTGTGGGGGAACATGCTCGTCGAGCGCAACGCGCCCGGCGACATCGAGGAGGGCCGGGAGCTGTTCACCAAAGCTCATACCACCGCGACGATGCACGGCTACGCGAACGTCGAACGACGCGCCGCCCAAGCACTACAAGACCTCGACTGACCACAACCCGATCAGTCCGACGCGTGTCCCAATAACACGCGCCTCACCTTCAAACAGCCATCCCCGTTGTGCCGATCTGGGGCACCCCATGACGCGGTCGAGACCCTTCCCGAACACGCCTCCGGCATGGATCTCGTCTGCGGTCGCCAGTACGACGGACCATCAACGCGGTCTGTCGTGCAGCTTCGCCCACGACTCAACTTCTGGCC
>JBBQXR010000362.1:0-3703 GCA_038209455.1 Acidimicrobiia bacterium | reverse complement strand
GTGCCGAAGATGCGGGTGGCCTTGGTGAGGAAGGCGCCACGCGAGGCCGCGACCGGTGGGCTCGGTGGTGGATCGATCCCACTCAGCGGATCCCGGTTCTGGACCGCGGAACGTAACCCGGGCCAGAACAGCAGCAGGAGGAACAGGGCGGCGAACGGCAGCGTCGGCTTGATGCTCTGGGCGATCACACTCGCCGGCGGGAGATAGCCCGAGAGCAGCGCCTGGATGATCCCGAGCAGGAGCCCACCGAGCAGTGCCAGCGGGATACTGGTGAGCCGGGCGAACGCCGCCGCGATCGCCGCGATGAGCAACGCCGTGAAGTTCTGCGGCGCGAGCGACGCGTACAACGGCGCGAGCAAGACGCCGGCGAGGCCGGCGAACAGGCTCGACAACATCCACGAGAACGCGGAGACCCGGTCGGCGTTGACGCCGGCCAACTCGGTCATCCGCGGGCTCTCCACCACGGCCCGCATGCGCAGCCCGATCGGTGCGAAGCGAAACAGCAGCCCGAGCAACACCACCGCGACCACCGTGCTCACGACGATGGCCATCTGTTTGCCGTCGACCACGTACTTCCCACCGAAGTGGTACAGCGCGTTGTCGTCCCACCAGATACCGACGACGCCGAACGTGGACGACTGGCCCAACCAGATCGTGACGATCTGCGGCACCGCCACCAGCAGGCCGAGGGACGCCACCAGTTTCGCGATCGGTGAGGCCGTCCGCAGATGTCGGAAGATCGCGACGTCGAGGAGCAGACCGAGGGCCGGCGACAACAGCAGCACCACGAACACGAGCGCCGGCCACCGCGACCAGCCATGGCGGACGTGCACGTCGTAGTAGACCGCGGCCGCCACGAAGGCCTGGGCGCCGAACGCGAGGTTGAACACCCCGCTCGTCTTGTACGTGAGCACCAGGCCGATCGCGACGAGCGCGAAGACACAGCCGTACGGCACGCCCTGGATGACGTAGGTGAGGAACTCCGTCACGGTGTCGGGATCGAATCGATTCGAGTTGGTCCGCCGCGCCTACTTGAAGGTGGGCGGGACGTTGACACCCTGGTCACGCTTGAAGCAGAGGAAGACCTTCCCCTTGGGCACGAAGTCAGGGACGAACTTCTTCCCGACGACCTTGACGTACGCCGCGCAACTCTGGGGCGGGCGGGTCTCGGTGTGCTGGGTGGTCCAGTCGATCCCGTCGAGCAGGCCGCCACCGGTGTCGTTCGTCAGCTTGTTGAGCGCAGCGACCACCTTGGCCTGCGTGAAGTTGGGGCCGGCACCCTTGAGTCCCTCCACCAACATCGCGCCGTTGATCCAGCCGTAGGTCGTGTACTCGTTCGGGGTGGAACCCTCGTGCTTCATCCACTTGAGGTAATCGGCCAGACCGGCCGGAGCCGGCGTGGTCTCGAACGGCACGAACGGAACCCGCACGATCGAGTTCTGGAAGAACTCGCTGTTGGCGTCGAGGAACTGCTGGTCGTACCCGTTCGGGAGGTACTGAATCGCGTCGAGGTTCTGCTTGCGCGCTTCCTTGGCGATCGAGAGCACCCCGTTGGTATCCATACACGTGGTGATGAAGTCGACGCCGGCGTCCTTCATCTGGCCGACTTCGACCGCGAAGTTGGTGACTCCGAACGAGAGGCTGTCGGTGTAGAACGCGACCTTCGCCGTCGGGTACTGCTCGAACGACTTCTTCACTCCCTCGGCGCAGGACTTCGAGTCGGCCACGTTGTAGGCGAGGACACCGACCGTGGTCTTGTGGAGCTGCTTCGCCATCCACGGCAACTCGACACCCGAGCATCCGAGGCACAACGCACCGGCGTTGCCGAACAGATTCGGCTTGTTCCACTCGGCGTTGATGTTCCAGCCGAACGACGGGATCCCGGCCTTGCCGAGTTCGGTCGCGCCGCTGAAGTCGAAGATGGTGGCGAGACCGACCGCGGCGAAGACGTTGTCCTCGGTGAGCAGCCCCTGAGTCTCCTTCAGGTTGTTCACCATCTGGTCGTCACGTGGGGTGGCCACCGCGAGCTTGCGGCCGTAGATTCCGCCCTTCGCGTTCTGCATCGCGAAATACGCCTTGACACCCTTGAAGATGTCGCCGTACGGCGCGTTCAGCGCGTTGGTGATCGACGCCACCCCGCCCACGGTGATCGTGTCCTTGGTGACTCCGGGCTGGTCGACCGTCGTGTTCTTCCCACTGTCGGAACCCGACGACTTCGACGGTGACGACGAGGCGTTCCCGCACGCCGCGGCCACCATCACGATGGAAACCAGTGCACCGAGCACCTTGAGTCGACTGCGACCACGCATCTACGAACCCCCCGGAACTGACGACGATGTCGTTTCGCTGACTCTAACGTCAGGTTTCTCTCCCCACCAGACATCCCCTCTGCACCGTCGTCATCTCCTCTGGTCCGTTCAACCCAAGTGCCTGACGCGGACGTCCCGTTTGAAGCGGGGTGACAGAATCGGCGGATGACCGGAACGCTCGTGCTCTTTCATGCTCATCCCGATGACGAGGCGATCGCGACGGGCGGGACGATGGCGCGGGCGGCCGCCGAAGGGCATCGGGTGGTGCTCGTGTGCGCGACGCGCGGAGAACTCGGTGAGGTCCCCGCCGACTTCCTCGCCCCCGGCGAGACGCTCACCCAACGGCGGGAGCAGGAACTCCACGCAGCGGCGGAGATCCTCGGCTGCGCGCGGGTCGCGTTCCTCGGTTACCGCGACTCCGGGATGGAAGGTGAGGCCACGAACCTCGACGCCGGATGTTTCGCGACCGCCGATCTCGAAGAAGCGGCGCAACGGTTGGCGGCGATCCTCGAGGAGGAGGATGCCGAGGTCCTCACCGTGTACGACGAGCGCGGCAACTACGGCCACCCCGACCACGTGCAGGTGCATCGGGTCGGGATCCGAGCGGCCGAGATCGCATCGACACCGCGCGTCTACGAGGCGACGGTCAACCGCGACCACCTGTTGGAACTCATGACCGCGATGGCCGAGCAGATGGCGGAGATCGAGGACGCGCCCAAGCCGGAAGAGATGGACATCGGCATGCCGGCCGAGGTGATCACCACCACCGTCGACGTCCGGGCGTTCGTCGGCGCCAAGCGAGCCGCGATGGGAGCCCACGCGAGCCAGATCAGCGAGGAGTCCTTCTTCATGGCCATGCCCGAAGCGGCCTTCGTCGCCGCGTTCGGCCAGGAGTGGTTCATCCGGCGCGGTTCCGAGCGCGCTGCGGTCGAGGACACCCTCTTCCCCACCGCGTGATCCGGAGGTCTGACGGCTCGGTCAGACGTTCGTTTCAGGGTCGGGCAACCGGCGGCGGCGGCCCCAGTTGGTCACCGATACCCGGAAGCGCACCGATCGGTCCGAACTCCAAGGCGCGTACGGAGCGAGCAGCAACCCGGCCAACGTGACCAAGACGACGTCGTAGTTCACGCGCCAGCCCGAGAAGTCACGCCACGCCTGGTCCCGATCCGCCCTGAGCGGCACCCCGGCGTCCTCGAGTTCCCGGCACGCCGCCTCCCACTCGTCGCGGCCGATCGTGATCGGGTCGCCGGGTTGCGGATCGGCCGGATGCGGGATCGAGAAGAAGTCGCCGATCGCGCGCAACGCGCTGAACCCCGACCGGACGCACAGTCCCGCCATCGGCTGGAACGGAACGTCGACGGTCGAGTTGATGAACGCGGCGGTGTCGAGAATCG
>JBBQXR010000361.1:0-3713 GCA_038209455.1 Acidimicrobiia bacterium | reverse complement strand
CAGAGCACACCCAGCACGACGGCCGCCCACGCAAGTGGGGAGAGCCCGCGTCGGCCCGGCCGCCCCGAGACCCGGTCGCGATCGCGGTGTCGGACGACGCTCCATCCCGCCCAGACCAGGAGCGCCACCACGGGCGCCGCGTATCCGATGTGGGTCTGAACGCAGTAGGTGCCGATTCCGCACGCGACCGGAAGCGCCCAGCGGTCGCCGCAGGTGGAGGCCCACACGATCATCACGAAAGCGCCGAACGGGAACACGGTGACGAACGGGTTCCACGGATCTTGCAGAAAGCTCGCGGGCAGGCTGACCGCCAGCACCAGCACACCGAGCGCGATGGCAGCGCCGAGTTCCCGGCCGCCCCAGCGACGAGCGACGACGACCATGATCACCATGGCTGCGCCGTTGATGAGCAGGGAGCCGACGAGCATCGCCGTGCTGTTCGAACCGAAGGCGCGGTACGGGATGGCGATCAGGTACGCGAACGAAGGGCCGGGGTGGCTCCAGCCGTCGCGGGAGAACGGCCCCAGCAGGACGAGACGGGACCCGATGTCGCGCACGGTCAGCTCGTTGACCGCGTTGTCGGCGCTCGCCGTGTAGCGACCTCCGAACACGGTGAGGAGGCGGACCGCGGCGACGATCAACGGGGTGAGCACGAGCGCACTACATCCCGCGCTCCAACGGTCGAACGCGACGGGCCGCGGTTCGGACGTTGCGGTCATCGCGATGGTGAACGCCTGCCGTCCGCACCGACGGTCTCGGCGTCCCCGAGCGGAGTCGCGACCGCGAAAACAGACCGGCGCATTCGCGCACTGTACGGCATCCAACCGACGACCCGATCGGACGAGCACCGCGTGGGGCGTGTCCGGCCGTACACCACCGACCGCGTGCGGGTCGGAGCCTCAGCCCTCGTAGCTCCCGTAGCGGATCGGTGTACGGAAGCGGTGGACGTCCGGGTACGTCTGCGACGCGATGCCACGGGCGCGGTTCCCCATGCTGGCGATCATCTCGCCGATGGAATGCGCGTGATTCGCGCTGGTGAGATGACGGATCTCCGGGCCGAACTCGACCACACTCGGTTCGTCACGGTTTCCGTAGTCACCGAAGATCGGGTAGATCGACGCGCCGGCCTGCACTGCCAGGAAGAGATCCTCCCGGGTTCCCGCGGCGAAGGGCTCCATCACCACGAAACCATGCGCGTCCTTCGCGTCGCGCGATCCACTGCCGGCCTCGATGACCACGTTGCCGTGGTTGGAGGTCATGAGGTTCATGAACTCCTCGCGCGTTCGGGCGTTCTGGCGTTTGCGGAAATTCCGGACCCGCCGGTTCAGGTCCTCGTCCGTGATGTCTCCTTCGTTGACCGCCTCGCCACCGCTCACCGGGAACGTCTTCAGGACGTTGGCGACCGGGCGGAGGATGTCGTCGATCACGTTGAGGCCCATGACCTCGAGATAACCCAACAACCGTCCGATCATGAGGCTGGTCCGCGTGTCCAACCGATCGAAGCCGCGCCGCTGCGCGGCGCGCGTCAGGTACCCGACGTTGAACCCGACGTCCTGGAACTCGAGGTGTGAACCCACGAAAACGAACGACTGACCCGCCGCCAACCGCTCGAAGAAGTTCTCCCGTTCCGTGAACTCCGCGAACGCATCGACGTTCGGCGCGGCGAAGTCACCGTGGAGGATCTCCAGCAGACCGAGCGCGGTCTCGGTCTCCGCGGTCGACATCGCCAAGGACCGCAGGAACACCTGATCGTGGTTGATCGCGTCCATACGCGGCTTGGCGTGCAGCGCCTTGGCGTCGATCGGGTTGAAGATGCTCGCAAACTCGACCCCGCCGACGCGCTTGGCCGACTCGTGCAGCACGTGATCGAGCTGGCGGTGCACGCCGAACATCTCATGGAACTGACCCGCGGCCGCATGCAGCAGCCAACCGTCGGGCCGCGGCGGACCGTAGAAGGGACGTCGTTCTTCGGTCATGCGGCGGTCCAACTCCCTCGGGCATCGCGTCCTGCGACCCGACCTTCGGCCCGCAGCTTCTTCAAGTGTGCGTAGATCTGTTTCGCGGCAACCGGTTGGAGCGCGACGGGTGTGTCCACGTACAACGCGGCGAGCATCTGCTTGACCGTCGTCGGTCCTTTCCGCACGAGTGTGAGCACCTGCCGCTCCCGTTGTCGGCGGTGCGCCAGATACTCGTCGATCCGGGCGCGCGGCTCGTCGATCAGCTCACCGTGGCCCGGCGCGATCGAACGCAGCCGCAACTTCCGCAGCCGCGTCAGCGTCGCCATGTAGTGCGCCATGTCCCCACCGGTTCCCGGCGACACCACCGAATACATCCCCCCGAGAATCGTGTCGCCCGTGAACAGCATCCGCTCCTCGTCGAGCAGGAAGCAGAGGTGATTCGGCGCGTGCCCGGGCGTGTACAGCACCTCGAGGCGGAACTCGCTGCCCTCGATGCTGTCGCCCTCGCCGATCGACCTGCCGACCTTCACCGACTTCTCCCGCTTCGAGAACGCGATGATCTCCGCACCGGTGACCTGGGCGAGGCGAGTCGCTGCCGGCGCATGGTCCGGGTGGGTGTGGGTCAGCAGGATCCAGCGGATGCGATCACGGACCCCGGCGCCGACGATCGCGTCGACGTGCGGCACGAGGTCGGGACCGGGGTCGATCACCGCGACCTCGTCGACGCCCACGAGATAGGTGTTCGTGCCCGACCCGGTCATGGCGCTGGGGTTGGCCGCGACGATCCTGCGGACCAACGGGGACAGCGCACTCGGCACCTCGGCCTTGATGGCTCGTACGCTCGCGCTCCTGGTGGTCACTTTGAATTGCTCGTTCGCTCGCGCTCGTGATCGTCATGCCCGACGCGGGGCTCGCTGCCTTGCGGCTCGCTCCGCAAGCTCCGCTCGGGAGCGCTGGCCGCGGCTCCGGTGGCCATGCTCATCCACTCCGGGGCCGAGGCGGCGGCGAGGACGGCCGACGCGGTCTCGAACTCGGCGAGGGATTCGAGGCTCTTCTGGGTCGGGTAGATGAGGTCCATCTCACCGCGTTCGGCCGCCGCGAGTGCGTCGGCGGGACGGATCCAGGCCGACTCGATCAACTCGAGGTTGTCGTGTTCGTAGGTACCGGGCGGCGCCTCGGCGACGAAGAACCATGTGTCGTACCGGCGGGGCGATCCCGGCGGGGTCACCCAGTTCGAGAAGACGTGCAGTTCGTCGGTGGCGAGCACGAGATCGTGTTCGGCCACGAACGAGGCGAAGTCCGTCGTACCCGCGTTCAACGCAGTGCGTGCATCGACCAGGTGGGCGAAGCGACCGTCGGCCGCACCCCCGTCGGCGCCGTGGGCCAGGAGCACCCCGGCTTCCTCGAACGTCTCGCGGATCGCGCCGACGAAGAAGGCGAGACCACCGCGATCGAGACCGAGTGCGGCGCTCGCGCCCACGTCGTCGACGCCGCGCGTGCGCGACGCCCACGCCGGGTCCCGGTCGTCGTCGTCGATCGCGCCGCCGGGGTAGACCGATGCGCCCGCGATCCACACCGAGTCGAAGTTGCGGCGCAGCATGAACACCCGGAGGTCGGGTTCGTCCCGCACCAACATCACCGTCGCTGCGTCACGGGGAACGATCACACCGCGAGCTTCCGTGGAGGACGACACAACGCCAGCCTACGGCCGCGGTGGGAGCCCCGAACCGAAGCGGAGCGAGCGGAGCGAGCAGG
>JBBQXR010000360.1:0-3727 GCA_038209455.1 Acidimicrobiia bacterium | reverse complement strand
GATCGCGTCGGTGTAGGCGAGCGTGTTCGCCGAGTATGTGTAACGGCTCCCGGCCGACGCGATCACGTCGTCTCGGTTGCGGGCCACCCCCGGAATCGCCTTCCACGTGGAGCCGTCACCCTCGAGATAACTCACGAGCGCGGCGTCGATGATGTCCTTCTCGAGGCAGTACAGCAGGATCGCTCCCACCAGACCGCCGTCCTGACCCACTTCGTGGATCACGTCGTCCGAGGCCCGCGCGAGCACGATGTCCTTGTAGATCCCGGAGATCTCGTCCGGCGTCCGAGCGCGTCCGAACATGAACTCGTCGATCTCCGGCTCCCAGTCCCGGAAGCGGGGGCAGGCGCGAGTGCACGACGTACAGCCCTTCTCACCGTGGGAGCAGTCGCCGGGCCCTCCGTAGTCCTCGAACTGGAACGGCCGGTAGACGCCGCCGGCGTCGTTGTATCCGAGCACGTCGTGCGGACACGCGATCACACAGCCCGCACATCCGGTGCATAGGCCGGAGGTCACGACCTCGTCGTACAGGTGCTTCCAATGGAGCTTCTCGGGCGGCATCGGTGGAGTCTGTCATCGGCGCGCGCTCTTCGGCACTTCGTTCTCTCGGGAACCTGTCGCGACGGCGGGCGTGACGGTCGCGTGGGTCGGCTCCGCCGGGCCGTAGCGTGATGGGGATGGTCGATCAACCGTCCGAGTGGTCGGTGCCGCCGCCCCCGCCACCGCCGCCTCCTCCGCCCCCGCCGTTCGGCGCGTATCCCGCGTCTGCCTCCCCGCCGTTCCGGCGCCTCGGTGGTCTCGCGGTCGCGCTGTATGTGCTGTTGTCGATTGCGTGTGTGCTCGCCGTCGTCACGGTACCGCTGGTGCTCCACCTCCGATCGGTCGCAGCCGACCACACGAACTTCTTCGGCATCTCGGTCGACTCGAAGGTGCGCGATGCCAGCGATGTGGTGAGCGCGATCGCCGGGTTCCTCATGCTGATCTCGATCGCGATCCTCGTCGTACTGATCATTTGGATGTGGCGGGCCGCGTCGAACCTCAGGTTGTTCGGTCGCATCCGGCCGAAGTTCGCCACGGGCTTCGCGATCGGAGGCTGGTTCATCCCGCTGGCGTTCGCGGTGATCCCGGGGATGCAGATGTACGACATCTGGAAGGGATCGGGCCCGCCGTTACAACCAGGTGAGCGACCGAAGGGGTCGAGCCTGGTGGTCTGGTGGTGGCTGGCGTTCGTTCCGGGCCGGTTCCTCGCGTATCTCGTTCCGTCGTTGCAGGTCGGGCACGTCTACAACTCGTCGTCGTTCCGGACGACCAGCCTGCTCCTCATGATCGGCTCCGGTCTCCTGGCCGTCGCCGCCGTCCTCGCGATACAGGTGGTCCGCGAGATCACGCAACGCCAGGAGGCCGGCATCGCCGCGCTGATGTCGGGCTCCGGCCCCGGCACGCCGGGTTCTGTCTGGTCGCCGACGCCCGCACCGGCGCCGACCTACGCCGCGACACCGCCGTGGACACCCGCCCCACCCGCGGCACCATCACCGCCCGCCGCACCGGCACCGCCTGTTCCCACTCCGCCCGTCGCGCCCGACGCTCCACCGTCGGACAGCTGGCCCGCCCCACCGCCGCGATCGTGGCCCGCCCCGCCCGAAGCCTCCGCTCCACCCGGCTGACGCGGTCAGGAGCGGAGGAGCCGTTCCACCGCATGGATGGCCTCGGTGATCTTCTCGTCGCCCTCGCCCCGCTCGTGCGCTTCCATCACGCAGTGCCGTAGGTGCTCGTCGAGGAGGCCCAGGCCCACGTTCTCGAGCGCTTTGCTCACCGACGCGATCTGGGTGAGCACGTCGACGCAGTACTGGTCGTCGTCGATCATCCGCGCAATCCCGCGGACCTGGCCCTCGATCCGCGCCAGGCGGCGGGCGTAATCGTCCTTGTGGAGGGTATAGCCCCGCATCCGACGCTCCGTTGTGGTTGATAGGGTGGGGGGGTATACTATCAAGCCCTGACCTTCCACGGGATGGTGTTTGTCATGGCCCGATCTTCTGCTCCACCGCATGTCGACCGACTCGATCTCGGGATCGGTGGCATGTCGTGTGCGTCGTGTGCGGCGCGGGTCGAGAAGACGCTGGCTGCCGTGCCGGGAGTCGATTCCTGCACCGTCAACTTCGCGACCGAAGTGGCGACCGTCCGCTACGACCACGCGCGGGTCGAGCCCGAGGCGCTCGCCGGTGCCGTCGAGGGGATCGGCTATTCGGCGCTCCTGCCCGCCGACCCCGCCGACGCAGAGTCCGGCCCCGCCGCCACCCACGACCACATGCACGAAGAGGATGCGGCCGATCTGCGGCGCCGGCTGATCGTCGCGGTGGTGCTCGGCCTGCCCGTCGTACTGATCTCGATGGTGCCGGCGTTCACCTTCGACGGCTGGCAGTGGGTGGCCGCGGTGTTGGCGACCCCGGTGATCTTCTGGTCCGGCTGGCCGTACCACCGCGCCACCCTCATGAACCTGCGCCACCGCGCCGTCACCATGGACACGCTGGTCACGATGGGGACCGGTGCGGCGTGGGCGTGGTCGATGGTCGCGCTGGTGTTCCTCGACGCGTCTGCGTCGGGTATGGAATCGATGACCGGGTCGAGCACGAGCGGCGCCCATGTGTACTTCGAGACGGCGGCGGTGATCACCGCGCTGCTCCTCCTCGGCAAGTACTTCGAAGCGCGCGCCAAGCGGCGGTCCTCGGGCGCGCTGCGTGCGCTGCTGGAACTCGGCGCCAAGGTGGCGCAGCTCGAGAGTGGCGAGGAGATCCCGACGGCCGACCTCCAGGTGGGGCAGCGGTTCGTGGTCCGGCCGGGCGAGAAGATCGCAACCGACGGTGTCGTGGTCGACGGTGCCTCGGCCGTCGACGTCTCGATGCTGACGGGTGAGTCCGTGCCGGTCGAGGTGACCTCCGGTGACCGCGTGTTCGGGGCCACCCTCAATGCATCGGGCCGACTGGTGGTGGAGGCCACGAGCGTCGGGAGCGAGACCGCGCTGGCCCAGATCGCCCGCTTGGTGGCCGACGCCCAGGGGACCAAGGCGCCGGTGCAACGGTTGGCCGACCGGGTTGCGGCGATCTTCGTCCCGGTCGTGATGGCGATCGCCCTGGGCACGCTCGTGGTCTGGCTCGTCACCGGGCACCCGGCCGATCAGGCGTTCACGGCGGCGGTTGCGGTGTTGATCATCGCCTGCCCCTGCGCGCTCGGACTCGCCACGCCGACGGCCATCATGGTGGGAACCGGCCGCGGCGCGCAGCTGGGGATCGTGATCCGCGGGGGCGAGGTTCTGGAGGCCACCCGTCGGGTCGACATCGCGGTCTTGGACAAGACCGGCACCGTGACCACCGGCCGCATGACCCTCGTTGGCGTCGAGACCCGCCCGGGCGAGGACGCGCTCCGGATTGCCACGCTCGTGGCCGCCGCGGAGGATGCCTCGGAACATCCGATCGCTCGGGCCATCGTCACCGGTCTCCGTCACGACGAGGCTCCGCCGTCGGTGCCGACGGCATTCAGCAACGTCGTCGGGCGCGGGATCGAAGCTGTGGTCGACGGCCAGCCGATCCGGGTCGGGCGGCTCGACTTCGTGGGCGATGCGACACCGGAGATCGGTGCCGCGGCCGATGCCGCAGCCGCACGGGGAGAGAGCGCGGTCTTTGCCGGATGGGACGGGGAGGTGCGCGCGGCGTTCTTCGTGGCGGACACCGCGAAG
>JBBQXR010000359.1:0-3727 GCA_038209455.1 Acidimicrobiia bacterium | reverse complement strand
CCGGCGTGGTGGCGTTGGCGGCTGCGACCCAGAAGGAACCGCGTGCCAACCTCCTCCAGCAGGGATGCAACGGGTACTTCGATCTGTGTGCGCAGCCGATGAACCAGATCGTCTGGCCGGCGAGCCACAACGCGATGTCGTCGAGCGCGTACAACTTCCTCGGCGCCGAGCACACGATCACCATTCCCGAGCAGCTCAACGCCGGCGCGCGGTTCCTGATGCTCGACGTCTACTACGGCTACGACGACAACGGGATCGTCCGGACCAACCTGGCCGGCGGCGTGAATCGGAAGCAACTCGTGAAGACCCGCGGCAAAGAGGCGGTCGATGCCCTCCAGCGAGTCGGTGCGCTGACGGGGACTGCCGATACGTCGGGCAACAAGCAGGAGCTCTACTTCTGTCACGACCTCTGCGAGTTGGGAGCGGTCAAGGCGGTGGACGTCTTCCGTGAGATCAACCGGTTCCTCGACCTCAACCTCACGGAGTTGGTCGTCCTCGACTTCGAGGACTATGTCCAGCCCAAGGACCTCAAGGCTGCGCTCGTCGAATCGGGGCTGTGGGACCGTGTCCGCACGACGTCACCCGCTGAGATCGAACACAAGGCGCTCGGCGAGATTCTGGCCCCGCCGGGCAAGCGCAACGAGAATCCGCGTCGCGTCATCACCGTCAGCGAGAAGCACGGCGATGTCTACAAGTGGTTGCCGCCGACGTACTCGCTGTTCGAGGAGACGCCGTACACCTTCACTGCGATCAAGGACTTCAGCTGCGCCCCGAAACGGGGAAAGGCCGGCAACCCGATGTTCCTGATCAACCATTGGCTTCGTCCCGACGGCCCGCCCGATCCGGTGGCGGCCGGGCGGGTCAACTCCCGGAAGGAACTGCTGGCCCGCTTCCGCGAGTGCGGAGCGGCGCGTCAGCGGCTCCCGAACGTGATGGCCGTCGACTTCACTGCGGTCGGTGATCTCTACGCGACGGTCGACGAACTCAATGCCGCGGTCGGCACCATGAGCGACGCCGCGCCCGACATCGACAAAGCCATCCGCAAGGCGCTCCAGAGCGGCGAAATCAGCGAGGCCAAGGCACGGGAGATTCGGGGCTATCGACGGCTACCGCACCTCTCGCCGACTCAAGCCGCCAAGCTGCTGGGGCCGGTGGCTCAGTACGTGCACCGTCCGGATGTCCTGAACGAGTTCGAGTGCGAGAACGAAATCGCCAAGGACCCCACCAAGTGCCCGAAGAAATCGGTCAGTCGCGGAAGTTCGTGAACTGGAGGGGAAGGTCGAAGTCCTTCTCCTTCAATGACGCGATCACCGACTGGAGGTCGTCGCGCTTCTTGCCCGTGACCCGGAGTTGTTCGCCCTGGATCTGGTGTTGCACACCCTTCAGGCCGAGTCCCTTGATGTACTTACCGACCTCGCGGGCCTTGTCGTCGGTGATGCCGACGCGCAGGGTGATCGTCTGGCGCACCGTGCCCTTGGTCGCTTCCTCCACCCCGCCGTACCCCAAGGCCTTGATCGACACGCCCCGCTTGACCATCTTCTCCTCGAGCATCTGCTTGAGTGCGTCGAGGCGAGGCTCCGATTCGGTGTGGAGCTCGATGGTCTTCTCTTTGAGTTCGATGCTGCTGTCCGTGCCCTTGAAGTCGAAGCGCTGGGAGAGTTCCCGCGCGGCCTGGTCGACGGCGTTGCGGACCTCTTGCATGTCGACTTCGGAGACGACGTCGAAGCTGGGCATGGCGTAGGGAACCCCCGTGGGCAGAGCGATGTGGACGGCTTGCTACTGTACGCCCGGGTCCGTACCCGAGAGGCCAAAGGGATCTGGCTGTAATCCAGATGCGCAAGCTACGGGGGTTCGAATCCCTCCGGGCCCACGACAAATTTGCTCGCATCCGCTCGCGGCGAGTGGCCTGCGCACCCGCGTCGCTCGTCCCTCGCTCTCGGGCTGCTCCGTCCACCGCGCCCCGGGTGGCCCGACTCGCTGGGGGCTGCTCCGGATGCCGTGCTCGTGGTGCGCGACTGGCCGAGCGGCGCTCAGAGCATGCGTTGCATGACGACGACGTCGAGCCACTTGCCGAGTTTGCGGCCGACTTCGTGTTCGGTGCCGACGATCTCGAAGCCACAGCGGCGATGGAGTCGTATGGACGCGTCGTGACCACCGACGATGCGGGCGATCATCGAGTGGTAGCCGTACTGCTGGGCCAGCCGGACGAGTTCCGAGAGCATCCGGAACCCGACCCCGCCCGCCCGATGGCCGGCGCTGACGTAGATCGAGTCCTCGACCGTCGTGAAGTAGGCCGGCCGCTCCCGGTAGGGGGACAGCGAACCGAAGCCGGTGATGGTTCCCGCGTCGTCGATCGCCACGATGGCCGGGTGTCCGCCGCTGTGTCCCTCGATCCAGGCCACCTGGTCCTCGAGACTCCGGGGGACCAGATCAAAGGTCACGGTCGACCCCGCGACCTCCACGTTGTAGATGGACCGGATGGCGTCGGCGTCTGCTCGTTCGGCGGGTCGCAGGGTCGTGGGCACGCTTGGACGGTATCTGACGGGCCTCGGGTTGCTAATGTCGTCGGGCTCCGGCACCGCGTCAGACAAGCCGGGACGCGCGCCCCCTTAGCTCAGTGGTAGAGCACTTCCATGGTAAGGAAGGGGTCTACGGTTCAATCCCGTAAGGGGGCTCCGACAACGTGATGGGCGACCGCCCGGAACGGCGTCGACCCGCAGGCACCATCCGAGGTGTCTCGCCCGGCGGGATAGCTCAGCTGGTCAGAGCGCACGGCTCATAATCGTGAGGTCGAGGGTTCGATCCCCTCTCCCGCTACACCGTTCACCCAACGCGAACGATCAACGAGTGCGAGCACCGTCATCCGGTGACTCGCCGACGAAGGAAGCGACGAAATGGCGTCCGACAAGCGACTCAAGGTCACCCTTGCCTGCGAAGAGTGCAAGCGACGGAACTACATCACCAAGAAGAACAAGAACAACGACCGTGAGCGCATCGAGATGAAGAAGTACTGCCGCTTCGACCGTCGCCACACCCTGCACAAAGAAACCCGCTGACCGGCCGCCCGATCCGATCGGGCGCAAGATCCACCGGCGTCGCGAATGCCGGTCCTACGCTGCCGCCATGCGCGTCGACATCCAGGCCAGCCCCGCCTTTTCGTTCGCCACGATCTCCCTCGATGCCGGGGGTGAGGTCCAGACCGAAGCCGGGTCGATGGCCGCGATGTCCGACGGCGTCGAGGTCGAAACCAAGGCACGCGGTGGGGTCATGCAGGGCCTCCGCCGTTCCGTGCTCGGAGGCGAGAGCTTCTTCATCAACACCTTCCGCTCGGCCGCCGGCGGCACCGTGAGCGTGGCGCCCGCGCTGCCGGGCGACATGACGTTGGTCAGCGTGAGCGAGACCCAGCCGCTCCTGGTGCAGTCGGGCTCGTGGATCGCCGGCGACTCGAGCGTCAACGTCGACACCAAGTGGGGCGGGGGCAAGACCTTCTTCAGCGGCAAGGGTCTCTTCCTCCTCCGGTGCACCGGAGGCGGCGACGGCCTGGTCGCCAGTGACGGGGCGATCCTCGAGATGAAACTCGAGGCCGGCCAGAGCTACACCCTCGACACGGGATACGTCGTGGCGTTCGACGAGTCGGTGCAGTTCGCGGTGCACAAGGCGGGGAACTGGAAGACGACCCTGCTCGGTGGTGAGGGGCTGGTCACGCGGTTCACCGGCCCCGGACGGC
>JBBQXR010000358.1:0-3755 GCA_038209455.1 Acidimicrobiia bacterium | reverse complement strand
CGCTGTCCCGGAGGCTCGGTCCGGGTACCGGTCCCTTGGCCTGGTCGGCCCGGTGCGGGCTCGGTCTGATCGTTGTCCGACGGTTCGAGCGGCAGTTGCGGGTCGCGCACCAGCGGTCCGTGCTCGCGCCAGTGCTCGATCAGGTACGCGCGCCGCGTCCGTCCGACGCCGGTTGCACCGTGCAACTCCGGGGCGAACGATCGGCCGTCGACCCAACCCGGGATCGGCGCGCCGGCCAGCGCCGCGAACGTGGGCGCGAAGTCGACGTTCCCCACCAGCGATCGGTTCGTGCTCCCGACCCGCACCCCGGGTCCGCGCACGACGAGCGGCACCCGGATGTCCTCCTCGAACGCGGTTTGCTTTCCCGCCGGCAGACGGTGCTGACCGATGTGGAAGCCGTTGTCCGACGTGAACACCACGTAGGTGTTGTCGAGCTGGTGGAGCCGCGTCAGGAGACCGACGAGTTCGACCACTCCCCGGTCGACCGCTCGCAGCGATTCGCGCCGCCGCTCGAAGAGTTCCTGCTCCCGACGCTTCACCCCGCGGGTCAGTCGCGGGATCTTTCGCAACCATGCTGGTTTGTCGGTCATGTCTCGCTCGTCGTACGCCGGTCCGTGCGGTACCGCGATCCCGCGGAGCGCGCCGACGTCGCGCGGGTCCGGCGTCGCGGGTCGATGGGGCGCGTACAGGGCGAGGTCGAGAAAGAAGGGCTGCTTCTGACGCGCCGACTCCGTGATGAACCGACGCGCGTGATGCAGGTAGACGCGTGTGCCGTAATCCTTCGCGTCGTTGAAATGGTCCTCGGTATGACCGTTGACGTCGAGTCGGTATCCGTACTCGGCATACGGGCTCCCCTTCACCGGGCTCACCCATTCGGTCCACCCAGGCGGGCGGTAGTGCGCGGGCGCACCGTTCGGATACCCGTTGAGGTACTTGCCGATGAGTCCGGTGCGGTAGCCGTCGCGATGCAGCCACGTCGCCAGGGTCGACTGCTCCACCTTGTCCCGGTACGCGGTCTCGAATCCGCCGTTGGTCCCTCCGTTCGTCTTGACGCCGGTGTTGTGCGCGTACTGGCCGCGCAGGATCGTCGTGCGCGACGGACAACACAACGACACGCTGACCATCGCCCGGCTGAACCGCATGCCCTGACTGGTGATGAGGCGGCGCACTGCCGGCATCGAGTGCAGATCGGCCCGGCTCATGTCGTCGGTGAGGACGAGCAGGATGTTGGGATGGCTCGGCGGGGCTGCGCCCGGTACGGAAATCCCGGCCGGCGCGGGCGCACTCCGGGGACCGCTCGCGTGTGCCGGATCCGTACCCGTGATCATTCCGGCCCCGGCCGTAAGCACGGCCGCGATGAGTGCGAACTGACGCTGGCCCCGGGAACGCATCACCCGACAGTCTGCCCCGATGCCAGTTACGTTTGGCGTCGTGGCCGACATTGCGCAGCGCTGGACCGTGGGGGACGCGACGATCACGAGCGTCGTGGAGGACGAGATCCTCCATCTCCCGCCCGAGTTCCTGTTCCCTGATGCGACGGCCGCGGAGGTGCTCGCCCACCCGTGGGCCATCCCCGACTTCGCCGACGAGCAGGGCAACATCGCCATGCGCACCCAGGCCCTCGTCGTGGAGACCAACGGCCGGACCGTGCTCGTCGACCCGTGCGTGGGCAACCTCAAGCCACTCGCCCAGTTCTTCTGGGACCGGCAGGTCTGGCCGTTCATGGAGCGGTTCGCTGCGGCGGGGTTCACCGCCGAGTCGATCGACACCGTGGTCCACACCCATGTTCATGCCGACCACGTCGGATGGGACACCCACCTCGTCGACGATCGGTGGGTCCCCACGTTCACGAACGCCCGCCATCTCTACACCGCGGCCGAGATGGCATTCGCCCGCGCGACGGTCGACGAACCCATGATGGTCAACGTGTTCCACGACTCGATCGAGCCCGTGATCGATGCCGGCCTGGCCGACCTGGTCGCCTCCGACGCCGATCTCGGCGACGGAATGCGGTTCGAGTCCACCCCCGGACACACCCCCGGTCACGTCTCGATGTGGCTCGAGTCCGCCGGCGAACGCGCGCTCATCACCGGTGATTTCCTGCATCACCCGGTGCAATGCGCCGAACCGCACTGGGCCGAGATCGGTGACACCGACGCCGACCAAGCGCGGACGACGCGGCGCCGGATGCTCGAGGTCGCGGCAGCGACCGGCGTCCTCTTCATCGGTACCCACTTCCCGAACCGGCCCGCCGGTCGGGTGCAGGTCGACGGCGACGGGTGGCGTTTCGTCCCCGAGCCCGAAACCCCGTCTGACGACTGACGGCGCTGATACGAACGCACGTTCGTCTACGATCGTGGGGTGGCTCGCCCGGTCGCTGTCCATCAACCCACGCTCCTCGGATCGACTGCCCCGCTCCTCGCGTCCAAACCGGTCGTCGAACGGATCATCCTGGACGCGGCCTCGTGGATCGACATCAGTCGCGAGTGGCTCCAAGGTGCCGACGAACTCGCGACACGCCTCATCGACGGCGTTCCCTGGCGCCAGGGCCGCCGTCGGATGTGGGACCGCATCCTCGACGATCCCCGCCTCTCGTACTGGGCCCGGGCCACTGACCCGTCCTTCGATCCGAGCCTGCCCACGATGCAGCGGACACTGGAGCGCACGTACCAACGCCGCTTCCGCCGGCCGGGGCTGAACTACTACCGCCACGGCCAGGACAGCGTCGCGTGGCACGCAGACCGCGAGTTGCGAGCCCTCGACGACACGCTCGTCGCCATCGTCACGCTCGGCACTCGTCGCCCGTTCCTCGTCCGCCCTCGTCTCGGTGGACCGTCGATCGATCTCCGACCGGGTTCGGGCGATCTGATCGTGATGGGCGGTGCCGCGCAACGGGACTGGGAACACTCGGTGCCCAAGACCGCGCGCCCGGGACCACGCGTCTCGGTCTCGTGGCGCTGGACGACGTCGGTGCGGATCGACCCGGTTTGATCCCGGTGGTCGGTTTCGCGCGACCCACGTCGACCTGCCGACTCCTCTCCGTGGTCACCATCAGCACTTTGTCGCGCGACGCCAAATAGGTTCGGAAGGATCCGACGAGAGGGAACAACCGCATCGTGACGCATCGTTTCGGTCCCCGAGTCCGCACCCTCATCGCGGTGGTGATCGCCACCATGGCCATGGCGTCCTGCCGAACCGATTGGTCGACGTGGGGGAACGGCGTCGCCCGGACCGGGAACAACCCGCTGAACCAGGGCATCACCCCGGCCAACGCCGGGACGCTGCGCCACCAGTGGTCGGTCGATCTCGGCGGCTTCATCAACGACGCGCCGGTGCTCGGCGTCGACATCCCGATCAACGGCACGAAGCGTGACGTCCTCTACGTGGGGACGGAGTTGGGCGACTTCTACGCCGTGAGCACGACCGGCCAGGTCCTCTGGCACCGGAACCTGGGTTCGCACGTGACGAACTGTCCGGACACCCCGGGGAACACCTTCGGAGTGCAGGGATCGGCGACGTTCGATCGCGCGACCAACCGCGTCTACGCGCTCGGCGGTGCCGGCAAGATCTACGCGCTCAACCCGTCGACCGGCGCGATCGCATCCGGCTGGCCCGTCACCGTGATCGACGATCCGGTACACAACTCCACCTACGGCGCGACCAACCTCTTCAACGGCGGCCTGTACGCGGTGACCGCGAGCCACTGCGACCTAGGTCCGTATCACGGCAGTGTCATCCGAGTCGACATCAC
Source organism: Acidimicrobiia bacterium (assembly GCA_038209455.1). Lineage (GTDB taxonomy): Bacteria > Actinomycetota > Acidimicrobiia > IMCC26256 > JAENVU01 > JAENVU01. The sequence continues at coordinate 4 of JBBQXR010000358.1, read as the reverse complement.
CACG
>JBBQXR010000357.1:0-3757 GCA_038209455.1 Acidimicrobiia bacterium | reverse complement strand
AGCGGCAAGATCCGCCGCCGCAAGGCCTTCCGCGCGCACTTGCTCGAGCACAAACCCACCAAGCGCACGCGGCGGTTGGCCCGGGGGGCCGAGGTCGTCGGCGGCGACAAGAAGCACGTCGAACGGCTGCTAGGCCGCCGGTGATTGTTCTCTGATCCACGCGCCCGGTTCGCCGGGCGTTGCACCACCAGTTCCAGTTCCGTTCTGAAGAAGGAGTTCCACCCATGGCACGCGTCAAGCGGGCAGTCCAGGGGAAGAAGCACCGCCGCGCCATTCTTGAGCGCGCCGAGGGGTACTCGGGCGCGCGCAGCCGGCACGTGCGCGCGGCGCACGAGCAGGTCATGCACTCGGGGAACTACGCGTTCCGCGACCGGCGGGCGCGCAAGGGCGAGTTTCGCAAGCTCTGGATCATGCGGATCAACGCCGCGTGTCGGGAGGACGGCATCAGCTACTCGCAGTTCATCGCGGGTCTGAAGGCGGCGGAAATCGAAGTCGACCGCAAGGTCCTCGCCGATCTCGCCGTGCGCGACCGCGAGGCATTCGGTGCACTCGTCACCGCCGCGCGCGGTGCGCTCGACGCGGCCTAGCCGCCTGCCCGGGACCGGGGGCCACCGCCGATGAGCGAGTTGCCCCCGCTCAACCACCGCCACCACGACACCGTCCGCCTCCACGGACTGCTGCGTGACGCCGCCGCTCGTCGCGAGGCCGGCGCGTTCGTGCTCGAGGGCCCGCGAGTCGTGTCCGACGCGTTGGCTCGAGGCGTGGTGCTCGAAGCCGTGTACTTCGGGCAGAACGCTCGGCGCGCGTTCGCGCCCCTGGTTGCCCGCCTCGAAGCGGCGGCGATCCCGATGCGCGACCTGAAAGAGGGCGTGCTCGAGAAGATCGGCTCCACCAAGACGCCTCAGCCCGTGCTGGGTGTGACCGCGATCCCGTCCTCCCCGTCGCTCGAGGCGATCCCTGCGGGCCTGGTCGTCGTCACGGTCGGAGTTTCCGATCCCGGCAATCTCGGCACGATCATCCGGTCCGCGGAAGGAGCCGGTGTGGTGGCAGTCCTGGCCGGTGACGGCGTCGATCCGTGGAATCCGAAGGTCGTGCGCGGTTCGGCCGGCGCGGTGCTCGGGGTACCGATCGTGACCGTCGCCGATGTGGCTGCTTCTCTGGCCGGTCTGCGGGCGCGCGGGTGGCGTGCTGTCGGCGCCGATGCCGCCGCGACCGACGACTACACGCAGGCCGTGCTCACTGGGTCCGTCGCCATCGTGCTCGGGAGCGAGGCCCACGGGGTTCCGGCTGCGGTCACCGCCGAGCTCGATGCCGTCGTGCGGATCCCCATGACCGGCGCGATCGAGAGCCTCAACGTCGCGGTCGCGGGCAGCATCCTGATGTTCGAGGCCGCTCGGCAGACGCGTACCTGAGCGCGGGAGTCATGCCTCGAGGAGTCGGCGAGCCTTCCCGAGTGCATCGTCGTGATCGGCCCCCAGTTGCCGGATCGCCAGCGCGAAGCGCTCGACCGCAGCGTCGAGTTCGTCGCGGATCTCCTTGGTGGGCATCTTCGGCGGGGCCTCGGCCACCGACGTCCCGCGGCGTCGCTTGCTCACCACGATGCCGTCGCGCTCGAGCTCCTTGTAGGCGCGGGCCACGGTGCCCGGCGCGAGCGCCAGATCGTTGGCGAGCTGTTGAATCGTCGGCAACCGCGCGCCGGGAGCGAGGACGCCACCGCCCACCATGCGCGCGATCTGCGCGCGGATCTGTTCGTACGGCGGCGTACCGGCCGCGCCGTCGACCGCGAGGATCACGAGATCGACCCCAACGTGCTGTGGAACACCTCGGGCGCTGGGGGCGGCGTCCGCTGGGGTCGCCGCCACGCACGGGCGGCCCGACCCCACTGCACGAGCGCGCCGAGGAATCCGATCACGGTCAGCCAGTACGCGAGGCCGACCAGCCCGTGGTTCGGCCAGATCGTGCCGACGGTGTATCCCCGGTTCGGGACAGTCACCCGGACGCGATGCCGGGCGCCGTCGGGGCTCCGCCACCGTACGTCGTAGCGGTGCGGATCGGCGGGGGTCGTGCTCGCCGAGAGTGACGTGCTCAGTGGCTCGGCCCGGACCAGGACGTGGCCGTCGTGGGCGATGCCGAAGTAGGTCTGTGTGCTCACCGCGGCGTAGCCGAGGAGCAACAACCCGCACAGCAGCACGCCGATAGTCGCATGGTGGATGCCGCGCAGCGCGCTGGCACGCAACGCGTCGTCGACCCGGATCGATTCCGTGTCGCCCTCCGGACGTCGGAGTTCGAGCGTGAGGCGTTGAAACCGGCGGCCGACGGGGACCGCCAGGAGCGTGGCGAATCCGACCGCGAAGATCGCCGAGGTACGTCCGAGCGGTCCGGCGGCGGTGACGATCGCGAAGATCCCATACGCGAGGAGGAGGCCGGCAATCGCGTAGGTGGTGCTCGTCGCGTGGACAGGGAGGTAGTCGCGCTCGTCGCGGGCGACGAGCCAAGCGTGCTGCGCGTTGCTCGTCGACGGTTGCGACCGAGGGTGACCGGTGGCGATCCCCAGCATCGCCCCGGCCAGGAGCCCGATGCCCGCGCCGCCGATCATCCCGCCGGTGCCGAGGGGCGCACCACCGAGGGCGCCGAGGACCATGCCGACGAGTCCACCGGCGACGCGACCGCGGCGGCTCCGGCTGAGCCATTCCTCCACGTGGTCGAGATCCGCGGGCCGAGGAGCGATGTCGTTCGTAGCGAAGAACCGCGCCGCGTTCGGGCGGCCACCCGCAAACATCCCGATCACGATGGTGAGGAGGACGACGAAGCCGACGATTTCGAAGATGGCGAGGCGCATACCGACATCTTCGCGCTGGCCATCAAATATGTCAATACATTGGTTGAATCTGCATCTGGCCGGTTGCGAATGGACCGAGTCGGGGAGGGTGGGTTCTCTAGACTCCCCGCTACTCATGGACCTTTCGGAGCTGGATCTCGACGCGGCCCGGGCTGCGATTGCCGCGGCGGACACCGTCGAAGCGCTTGGCGAACTGCGGAAACGCTTCGTGGGCAAGGGTGGGCTGGCGCACAAGATCCGGGAGTCGATCAAGACGGTCGACGCCGCCGACCGGCCCGTCGTGGGCAAGGCGGTGACCGAGTACACCAAGGCCGTCGAAGCCGTGCTGGCCGACCGGGAAGCCGACATCGCCCCAGCAGGTCCGACCGAGGCTCCCCTGGACCTGACCCTCGGTGGGCACGGCCGGCGGCGCGGGCATCTGCACCTCGTGACCCAGGCCCAGCGTGAACTCGAGGACGTCTTCGTGAGCCTCGGGTACATGGTGGCCGAGGGTCCCGAGGTCGAGGATGACTGGCACAACTTCGAGGCACTCAACTTCCCGCCCGGTCACCCGGCGCGCGCGATGCAGGACACGCTCTACGTCGACCTCGGTGAACCGGAGCAAGTGCTGCTGCGCACCCACACGTCGCCGGTGCAGATCCGGTTGATGGAGTCGCAGGCGCCGCCGATCTACGCGGTCATCCCCGGACGTACGTACCGGAACGAGACCGTCGACGCGCGCCACTCGGCGGTGTTCCACCAGATCGAAGGACTCGCCGTCGACCGCGGCCTCACGTTCGGAGATCTCGCGGGCACCCTCGAGACCTTCACCAGCGCGTACTTCGGCAAGAAGCTCACGTCGCGCCTGCTGCCGTCGTTCTTCCCGTTCACCGAACCGTCGGCGGAGTTCGCGATCACCTGCGCGTTCTGCGATGGGTC
>JBBQXR010000356.1:0-3765 GCA_038209455.1 Acidimicrobiia bacterium | reverse complement strand
CGCTCGCACTCCTGATGGTCATGCCTTGCGTGGGGCTCGCTGCCTCGCTGCTCGCCTCCGCTGCGCTCCGGCTCGGGAGTGGCGGCCGACCCGTTGCGTCTTTCTCCTGATGTTCCTTCGGCTCGGTCGTGAATCCTCGGACGAGGAGATTCGGGCGCGGGTGGGGGAGTGGGTGGAGGAGTACGTGCCGCGTGCGTGGCGGGACGCGGCGGCGCAGGGGCGGGACGCGATCCGGCGCGTGCGGCCGCGGGCGGAGTACGAGGCGTGGTATCCGACGTTCGCGGACAGCGGTCTGGCCGTCGCGACCTGGCCCGTCGAGTACCTGGGCCTCGACCTCACGCCCGAGCAGGCTCGGGTCGCGGAGTCGGTGCTCGCGCCGTACAACCTCGGCCGGCTGAATCCGCTCGGCCTCAACTCGGCAGCACCGGCGCTGTTCGCACACGGGACCGAGGCGCAGCGACTCCGGTTCCTGCCGCCGATGGTCCGCGACGAGGAGCGGTGGTGTCAGCTGCTCTCCGAGCCCGGTGCCGGTTCGGATCTCGCGTCGCTCGCGACCCGAGCCGTGCTCGACGGCGACGAGTGGGTGGTCAACGGACAGAAGGTCTGGACCACCTGGGCCCACTTCAGCGACTTCGCGGTGTGTCTGGCGCGCAATGACCCGACGCGCCAGAAACGCCAGGGGCTCACCTATTTCATCGTCGACCTGCACGCGCCCGGCGTCACCGTGCGTCCGCTGCGCCACCTGGGTGGCGAGATCGACTTCAACGAGGTGTTCCTCGACGACGTCCGTATTCCCGACGGCTACCGCATCGGCGGCACCGGCGACGGTTGGCGCGTCGCCGGATCGAGCCTCGCCGGCGAACGTCAGATGGTGTCGGGCGCAGGGTCCGGTGGGGTCGACCGGATCGGTGGCCGCGGCGTCGACCACGTCCTGGCGCGCGCACAGGAGTTGGGTCGGTCCGACGACCCGTTGGTGCGGCAGCAGCTCACGTCGGTGTACGCGGAGGAGCGCGTCCGCGCCCTGACCAACCAGCGGGTCCGAGCGGTGGTGCAGGCCGGTGGCACGCCCGGCCCGGCGGCATCGATCGGCAAGGTGCATCAGGGTGCGCTGAACCAGCGGATCCAGATGGTGGCCGCCGACCTGCTCGGTGCCGACGGCATCGCCTGGGGGGATCGGGCACGAGAAGGTGGCGAGGAGTACCAGGACGGCATGCCGCACGAGATCCGCGGCATGCTGCGGTCCCGCGCCAACACCATCGAAGGTGGGACCACCGAAGTGAACAAGAACATTCTCGGCGAGCGCGTCCTGGGCCTGCCCCGCGAACCGGATCCGTGGTCGGATGCGCCGTGGGAGGAGGTCCCGCGATCATGAGCGACTACGAGCACCTGGTCGTGGAACGGCACGGTCCGGTCGGCTGGTTGATCAACGACCGACCCGACCAGTTGAACGCGATGAACAGCGCGATGCGGGATGAGTTCGCGCTGGCGTGGAAGGAACTCGACGACGACCCCGACGTGCGCGTGATCGTGCACACCGGGAACGGCCGCGCGTTCCAGACCGGGGCCGACGTTTCCGAAGTGGCCTCCGATGGTCTGGGCATGGAGCGCTACCGCGAGTCGGTGGAACAGTTCGACCTCCACTTCACCGCCTGGCACCAACAGGTGTGGAAACCGGTCATCACCGCGGTCAATGGTCTGTGCGCCGGTGGCGCGTTCCACTGGGTGGCCGATGCCGACATCGTGATCGCGGCGAGCGACGCGCAGTTCTTCGACCCGCACGTGTCGGTCGGGCAGGTGGTGGCGATCGAGGCCATCGGGCTCATGCGCAAGATGCCGGCCGAGGCCGTGATGCGCATGGCGTTCATGGGCAAGTACGAGCGGATGTCCGCCGACCGTGCGTTCCAACTCGGCATGATCTCCGAAGTGGTCGACCCGCCTGATCGGTTGCGGGAGCGGGCCCAAGAACTGGGCGAGACCATCGCGCGGAACTCGCCGGCGGCCATGGCGGCCACGAAGAAGGCGCTCTGGGCCGCACTCGAACTCGGCCTCACCGATGCGTGCCGGGTCGGCGCCGGTCATCTGGTCGGCATGTGGGGTCACCCCGACCAGGACGAAGGTCCACGGGCATTCGCCGAGAAGCGCGACCCGGTGTGGCAACCACCGGCGTGAACCTCGCGTCGCTCCTCCTGGACCACCCGTTCCGTGACGACGAGCCGCTGCTCCACACGCTCGACCGGATGATGACGGCCGGTGAAGCTCGCGCTGCTGCGCGGCGTGTCGCCGACGAACTGGGTCCGCTCGGCGGTCGGGCCGTCGCGATTGCGCTCTCGAACGGTCCCGATCTCGTGACCGCGATGATGGGCGTCTGGCTCGCAGGTGGCGTCCATGTACCGGTCAACCCACGTCTGTCGGCCGTCGAAGTCGCGTCGGTGCTGGCCGAGACCAAACCGGCCGCGTTCCTCACGGAGACCGGGATCGAACGGCACGCGGGCGAACGTGGCTACGACGATGGCGTCGCGTTCGTCACGTGGACATCGGGCACCACCGGACGACCGCGACCGATCGTGCATACGCACACCGCCTACCTCGAGTTGCTCGATCGCGTGCTCGGTCCGCTGCGCTCGGACGGGGGCGTGAAGTATCGGACGCCCACCCCGAACCTCATTCCCGTGTCGATGGCGCTCAACGCCGGCCTCTACAACGCGCTGTTCGGTCTGCGTGCCGGTGCCGCGCTCGTGATCATGGACCGCTTCGAGCCTCACGACCTCGCCACCCTCGTGCACCGCCACGAGATCCGGTCGACGGTCCTTCCTCCGGCGGCGATGGTGGCGCTCACCGAATCCGACGTCGAATCCCTCGCGCCCCTCAAGTACGTGCGCTCGATCACTGCACCGCTCTCGCCCCTTCACGCCCGCCGTTTCGCCGACTGCTTCGGTGTCTTCGTCCTCAATGGTTACGGCCAGGCCGAGATCGGCGAGGTGATCGGCTGGACTGCGGCCGACGCGAAGGAACATCCCGACAAGCTCGGCGCGGTCGGTCGCCCGCACCCTGGCGTCGACCTTCGCATCGCGGATGACGGCCACCTCTGGGTGCGGCCCCCGAATGCCGCGACCGGCATCGCCGATCGCACCGACGCCGACGGGTATATCGACACTGGAGACCTCGCCCGTCTCGACGACGACGGGTTCGTGTGGATCGAGGGACGCGCCGGCGACGTGATCAACCGCGGTGGCAACAAGGTGCATCCGGCCGCGGTCGAGGAAGTGCTGCGGCTGTCACCCGCCGTCGACGATGTGGCAGTGGTCGCTCGTCCCGATGACCGCCTCGGTGAGGTGCCGGTCGCCTGTCTCGTGGGCCGCACGGTCGACGACGCGGCGCTGATCGCGCTCTGTCGTGACCACCTCGTCGCGTACAAGGTGCCGGTCGCTTTCGTCTGGATGGAATCACTGCCCCGCAGCGAGATCGGCAAGATCCTCCGCGCTCAACTCACCGAACGCGTGTCGGATCGAGGACGCTCACCGTCCGCGACGTGACCGACGCTCGGGAAGTGGACGGCGCGTGCGGGGTGCCCGGCGTACGGTGCCGATATGGCGGAGATGTGGTGTCCGGAGTGCCGCGGTGAGTTCCGGGCGGGGATCACCCGGTGTGCGGACTGCGATGTCGAACTGGTCGATGCCCTCGATGGGGATGCTGTGCCCGCGGCGCCGATCCGGTCCTCGATGGAACCCCTCGTACGCTTCGGCCCCGACGAGCGGATCGTCGAGG
>JBBQXR010000355.1:0-3768 GCA_038209455.1 Acidimicrobiia bacterium | reverse complement strand
CGCCTGCTTCCGGTAGTTCTCGAAGTCGGCCTGGATCTGCTGGGCGAGCGCGCGCATGTCGTCGCGCTCACCCAGCAGGCGGTCGAGATCGTCCTCGACCGTGGCGGCGGCGTCGGACACCGCCGCCTCGGTCGAATCGTCGTCGTTCGATTCGCGGCCGGACGCGTCCGGACCCGGTGCCTCGGACGTCACGCCGACGCCTCACCCGGCTCGTCGACGATCTCGGCTTCGGCGACCTCGTCGTCGTCCACCGGAGCACCGCCACCGGCCGCGCCACCTTCGGGCCCGCCTTCGGCGTTGGCCGCGGCGGAGGACGCCGCGTAGAGCCGCTGCGCAAACTCCTGGCTGGCGGCGATCAACGCCTCGTGGGCAGTCCGGACCGCATCGACGTCGGTCCCGTTGAGCGCCTCACGAAGTTGCGTCAATGCACCTTCGATCTTCTCGCGCTCGGCGGGCTCGACCTTGTCGCCCGAGTCCTTCAGGAGCTTCTCGGTCTGGAAGACGAGGTTGTCCGCGTTGTTCCGGACCTCGGCCTCGTCGCGCCGGGCCTTGTCTTCCTCCGCGTGCGCCTCGGCCTCCTTCATCATGCGGTCGATCTCGTCCTTGCCGAGTGCAGTGCCACCGGTGATGGTCATCTGCTGCTCTTTGCCGGTCCCGAGATCCTTCGCGGTGACGTGCACGATGCCGTTGGCGTCGATGTCGAAGGTGACCTCGACCTGCGGGATGCCACGAGGTGCCGGCGGGATGCCGACGAGCTGGAAGGTCCCGAGGGTCTTGTTGCGGTACGCCATGTCCGACTCGCCCTGGAGCACCTTGATCTCCACCGACGACTGGTTGTCGTCCGCGGTGGTGAACACCTCCGAGCGCTTCGTCGGGATGGTGGTGTTGCGCTCGATGAGCTTGGTCATGATCTGACCCTTGGTCTCGATCCCGAGCGACAGGGGGGTCACGTCGAGGAGCAGGACGTCCTTGACGTCGCCCTTCAACACGCCGGCCTGGATGGCCGCACCGACCGCGACGGCCTCGTCGGGGTTGATGCCCTTGTCACCCTCCTTGCCGGTGAGCTCCTTGACCAGATCGGAAACGGCCGGCATACGCGTGGAGCCACCGACCAGCAGCACGCGATCGATGCCGCTCATCTGGAGTCCGGCATCACGGATCGCCTGCTCGAACGGACCGCGGCACGCCTCGAGGAGGTCACGCGTGATCTCCTGGAACTTCGAGCGCGTGAGCGAGAGCTCGAGGTGGAGCGGACCGTCGGCGGTCGCGGTGATGAACGGAAGGTTGATCGTCGTCTCTTGGAGCGCCGACAACTCGATCTTCGCCTTCTCGGCCGCTTCCTTCAACCGCTGGGTGGCCATCTTGTCGGCACCGAGGTCGACACCGTTGGAGTTCTTGAACTCCGACACCATCCAGTCGATGACGCGCTGGTCCCAGTCGTCACCGCCGAGGTGGGTGTTCCCCGCAGTCGACTTCACCTCGAACACGCCCTCACCGAGCTCGAGCACCGACACGTCGAACGTGCCACCACCAAGGTCGAACACGAGGATCGTGACGTCGTTGTCCTTCTCGAGTCCGTAGGCGAGCGCGGCGGCCGTCGGCTCGTTGATGATGCGCAGCACTTCGAGGCCCGCGATCTCACCGGCCTCCTTGGTGGCCTGGCGCTCGGCGTCACCGAAGTACGCGGGCACCGTGATGACCGCCTGGGTGACGCTGTCACCGAGGTAGGCCTCTGCGTCGCGCTTCAGCTTCTGGAGGATGCGGGCGGAGATCTCCTGCGTGTTGTACGCCTTGCCGTCGATGTCGATCGACCAGTTGGTGCCGATTTGGCGCTTCACCGACCGGATCGTGCGATCGGGGTTGGTGATCGCCTGACGCTTCGCGACCTCGCCGACAAGCACCTCGCCGGTCTTGGAGAACGCGACCACCGACGGTGTCGTGCGGGCCCCTTCGGCGTTGGGGATCACGACCGGCTCGCCGGCTTCCAGGGTCGAGACGACCGAGTTCGTGGTTCCGAGGTCGATACCGACGGCCTTGGACATTGATGCCTCCATATGCGGGTGGGTCTGGGGGGTCGAACCGGCCGAAACCGGTTCGTTTGGATACTTGTGCTCACCGACTGCAAGAACCTTGAGTCGGGTGTTGACAACTTTCTAGCCGCTGGGCTTATTCCCGGCCGAACCGGGGTCGCGGCCCGTCGCCCGCCCGACCTCAGCCCGACCTCGGCCCGATACCGACCCGACCCGGCGCGTCGGCGCTCGGGACCCGCCGCGAGCGGCCCGAAACCGGCACTGTCGCGACGCGCGGGTCCGCGCCTAGATTCCCCGCCCATGGCTCGCAACGATGTCTTCATCGGGCACCTCGCTGAGGTTCCCCTGTTCTCCGCCCTCTCCCGCAAGGAGCTCGGGCTGGTGGCCCGCCGAGCCGAGGACGTGAAGGTGGACGCCGGCAGGGTCCTCGTCAGTGAGGGCTCGAGCGGATCCGAGTTCTTCGTCATCCTCGCGGGCACCGCGAAGGTGTCCCGCCGTGGCCGCAAGGTCGCCACGCTCGGGCCAGGCGCCGCGTTCGGCGAACTGGCCCTGCTCGACAAGGCACCCCGCAACGCAACTGTGACCGCCGAGACCGACATGGAACTCGTCGTCCTCGGCCAGCGCGAGTTCGGTGGCGTGATCGATGAAGTCCCCGGCGTCGCACGCAAGCTGCTGACCGGCATGGCCCGTCGCCTGCGCGACGCGGACAACCACTCGGTCCAGTAGCCGGCCACGCCAGATACCAACAGCCGGACACCCTCGTACCAACAGCTTCTCAACTAGTTTTCGCGCCGTGAAGCTCCGCAGCGTCCTGCCGAAGCCCCATCAGCTCGTCCTCGGCATCGGCGTCGCCGCCGCGCTGGGCACCCTCGCCTCCGGCGTCGCGCCCGAGATCACGGGTTGGCATGACAACTCCTCGATCGCGCGCGAGGTCTTCATCAACATCCCCGCGCCCCTCGAGGTCGCGTTCTACTTCGTGGTCGCCACCGGCCTCTTCGTCACCGCCTGGCTCACCTCGCTGCGCGTTCGCAACTACGAGCGCGGCAAGCCCGACAACCGCCGCACCAACAAATCGAACGTCCATCGCCGCATGCGCGACTTCCGGCGCGGCGTGTGGATGCGCACGCTGCTGCGCGACCCCGCGGCCGGCGTCATGCACTCGATGATCTATTTCGGGTTCCTGGTGCTCTTCATCGCCACGGTGTTGCTCGAGATCGATCACCAACTCCCCGACTCGCTGAAGTTCCTGCACGGTCGCACCTACCAGGCGTACGCGTTCACCGCCGACCTCTTCGGCCTCGTCTTCCTCGCCGGCATCACGTGGGCGTTCGTCCGCCGGTACGTGCAGCGCCCCTACCGCATCCGCATCAAGACCAAGCCCGAACACCTCGTGATCCTCGTGACGTTCGCGTTGATAGGCGTGACCGGGTTCGTCGTCGAGGGCTTCCGCATCGCCGCGCTGCGCCAGGAACTCGGTACCGGTGCGAACTTCGAGAAGTGGAGCTTCGTCGGCTGGGGCCTCTCCAATCTGGTTCACACCTGGAAGGCGTCGACGCTGCTCGACCTGCACCGGTGGGCGTGGAGCACGCACGTGATCGCGTTCCTCGGCTTCCTCGTGATCCTGCCGACCACGATGCTGCGCCACATGATCACGAGCCCGATGAACATGTACCTGAAGGACCGCGAGCGGCCCAAGGGTGCGATGCGGCCGATGCCGAACCTGATGGAGACCGAACTC
>JBBQXR010000354.1:0-3776 GCA_038209455.1 Acidimicrobiia bacterium | reverse complement strand
AAACGCGCGGCGTCGGTCGCGATGCGCGTCGCGTAGGTGGCCACCGCGCGCACGCGTGCCTGGGTGGTGGGGTCGACCACTCCGTGGGCGCGCGCCTGCGCGTCGGCTTCGGCGTACGTCTCGAAGACCAAGGCGCGGGCGGCACGCAACGCGCAGTCGTGCATCCCGAGATCGTGTTGGAAGAGTTGCTCGGTACCGATCGTGGCGAAGCCGGCCATGCGGATCCGGGTGCTCGCGAGGCGCGTGATCTCGTCGAGCGCACGTCGGCCGACGCCGAGTCCGAAGCCGGCATGCCCGGCCGCCGTGATCGTGAAGAGTCCGAGGCCGTAGTTCTCGCCCCCACGCTGCTGCGTGTGTTCGAGGAGTGAATACGTGAACGCCTCGGGCACGAACACGTCGTCGATCACGTAGTCGTACGAGCCCGTTGCGCTCAGCCCGATGACATCCCAGTTGCCGCGGAAATCGACCTCGGCACGCGGGATCAACACGACCCGCATGGCCGGAAGGCCGGACTCGGTCGTGAGTTGGTTGCCTTCGTCGTCGACCTCGATCGTGCCGGCACCGATGTAGCTCGCGTGCGCACACCCGGATCCGAAGGAGTACTTGCCACTCACGCGGAACCCGCCCTCGACGCGGCGAGCCGAGCCCACCGGGCCGAGCATGCCGGCATGGATCCCTCGTTCGGTCTCGGTGAACATCGCCCGGGCCGCGGTCTCGCCGGTGTAGATCGCCGCGAAGCACGACGAGGTCGAGTTCGCCATCGCCGACCACCCGACCGAACCGTCCGCGTACGCCAACGACTCGAACACCGCGAGCGCGGTGCACACGTCGGTGTCGAGTCCACCGAACTCTTTGGGGACCAGCAGCCAGAACAGTTCCGAGTCGCGGAGTGCCTCCACAACCGCCGCGGTCGTGGTGGTCTCGACTTCCGCTCGATCCGCCTCGGCCTCGATCACGGTTGCGAGCGCACGCGCTCGGTCGAGAATCGATTCGTCAATCATGGTCATCGTTTGGTCCCCCAGTCGTTCTGCTCCGTCACGCTACCGACCTCGTCGATGGGCACCCGAACCGCTCGCGCCCGCCCTTCTGGTCACCGGGGTGATCGGTATACGACCATGACGGTGACCAGAGTCGGTCACGACGTCGGCACGCGTCGGCGACGAGCCCGACGTTCGCCGGCCACGAGCAGCACCAACGCGATCACTCCGATACCCATACCGACGACGAGCAGCGCCACCCGGTTGAAGTCGGTGTCGTCGGCGGCGGCCACGATCAACGTGCGGCGGCCCGCGGTCGCCGTGACCTCGCGACGCCCCTCATGCGGCACGACGGTGACGACATGGAAGTGCACACGTGCCAGTTCGGTGTTCAACTTCGACTCGATGGCCGGGATGTCGACCCGCTCACCCGTCAGCTTCGCGACCAGTTGCGGATCGGCGGCCACCCCCGCGCCCAGAGCTCGGAGATCGACCGCGCCACGAATCCGCCAGTGGGTCGAGAAAGTGGACGCGGTCCGACTCCCCGTGAATCCGCGCAAGGGGCCGTCCGTGCCGCCGACCTCGCGGATCACGGACGCGATCTCGGCGGGGTGATGGAATCGCTTCGAGACGACCAACGTGGCGCCGCCCTTCGCGTCGTGGGTCCAGGGCGCCACCCTCCACCCTGCGGCAGGAAGATCGTCGACGCGGACGCGCTGGGCGAGCTGTCCGCCCCCCACCTCGGCCGCACGCACCGCGTCGCGATCGAGGGCGACGGCAACCTTGACCACCCCGCTGCCGTCGTGCCGCATCGTCACCGTGACCGTCGCGTCGACGTCGCACGCCGACAGCGTCAGCGCGGCCACGATGACCAGCAGGAGGAAGCGACGCCCGGGCACGGGTGTGGTCTACCCGAACGTCACGCCCCACGGGCAGCGGGACCGGCACTCACGGTTGTGATCGACGTCCGCGCCGCCGGAGCGGCGCGGACCCTCGATCAGCCTTCGGTGCCGGAACCGGCCAACTCGACCGGCGGCGGCTCGAAGCCCTCAACGGTCCGGAACACGATGTCCTCGCCCTCCGCGTCCACGATGATCGTCTCGCCCGCGTGGAACTCCTTCCAGAGGATCTTCTCCGAAAGTGCGTCCTCGACGTGACGTTGGATCGCCCGGCGCAACGGCCGTGCACCCATCGTCGGGTCGAAGCCCTTGGTGGCCAGGAGATCCTTGGCCTCCTCGGTGAGTTCCAGGATGAGGCCCTGGCTCTCGAGCTGGTTCTGCACCCGCTTGATGAGCAGGTCCACGATGTTGTGGATGTTCTCGCGGGTCAGCTCGGCGAACACGATGACGTCGTCGATGCGGTTCAGGAACTCGGGCCGGAAGTGGCGCTTGAGTTCCTCGTTGACCTTGTCCTTCATGCGCTCGTACGTGACCTGGTCGTCGGTCTTGCCGAAACCGATCGCGGCCTTGCGCAGGTCGGACGTCCCGAGGTTCGACGTCATGATGATCACGGTGTTCTTGAAGTCGACGGTGCGACCCTGCGCGTCGGTCAGGCGACCGTCCTCCAGGATCTGGAGCAGCGCGTTGAACACGTCCGGGTGCGCCTTCTCGATCTCGTCGAAGAGGACGACGGAGAACGGCTTGCGGCGGACGGCCTCGGTGAGCTGACCACCTTCGTCGTACCCGACATAACCGGGAGGCGAGCCGACGAGGCGGCTCACCGTGTGCTTCTCCATGTACTCGGACATGTCGAGTGCGATCAACGACGACTCGTCACCGAAGAGGAACTCGGCGAGCGTCTTGGCGAGCTCGGTCTTCCCGACCCCCGATGGGCCCAGGAAGATGAACGAACCGCTCGGGCGCTTCGGGTCCTTGAGGCCGGCGCGGGTACGCCGGATGGCCTGGCTCACGGCCTTGACCGCGAGGTCCTGACCGATGACGCGCTTGTGAAGCTCGTCCTCCATGCGGAGGAGCTTGGCGGTCTCTTCCTCGGTGAGCTTGTACACGGGGATGCCCGTCCACAACGCCAGCACCTCGGCGATCGACTCCTCGTTGACCTCGTTGAAGAGGTCGACGCCCTCGGCCTTCCACTCGGTCTCCTTGGCGGAGCGCTGCTCGAGCAGTTCCTTCTCACGGTCCCGCAACGACGCGGCCCGCTCGAACTGCTGACCCTCGATCGCGGCTTCCTTGTCCTTGCGGACGCTGGAGATCTCGTCCTCGAGCTCGCGGTAGTCGGGCGGCGCCTGCATGCGCCGGATGCGCAGGCGGGAACCGGCCTCGTCGATGAGGTCGATGGCCTTGTCCGGCAGGTGCCGGTCCGAGATGTAGCGGTCGGCGAGGTTCGCCGCGGCCACGACGGCCTGGTCGGTGATCGTCACCCGGTGGTGCGACTCGTAACGGTCGCGCAGGCCCTTCAGGATCTCGATCGTGTGCGCGACCGTCGGCTCCTCCACCTTGATCGGCTGGAACCGGCGTTCGAGTGCAGCATCCTTCTCGAGGTGCTTGCGGTACTCGTCGAGCGTGGTGGCACCGATGGTCTGGAGCTCACCGCGGGCCAGCATCGGCTTGAGGATGCTCGCCGCGTCGATCGCACCCTCGGCCGCACCGGCACCGACGAGGGTGTGCAACTCGTCGATGAACAGGATGATGTCGCCGCGGGTCTTGATCTCCTTCAGCACCTTCTTCAGGCGCTCCTCGAAGTCGCCGCGGTAGCGGGACCCGGCGACCAACGCGCCGAGGTCGAGGGTGTAGAGCTGCTTGTCGGTGAGCGTCTCGGGGACGGTGCCCTCGACGATGTCGG
>JBBQXR010000353.1:0-3799 GCA_038209455.1 Acidimicrobiia bacterium | reverse complement strand
GGGAGCACCTCGCCGAGGTCGTCCTGCTCTCCACGTGCAACCGCACCGAGATCTACGCGCGATCCACCAAGTTCCACTCCGCGGTCTCGGACGTCCTCGACTTCCTCTCGGAACAGGGCAGCGCGCCCCCCGAAGATTTCTCCGAGCACCTCTACACGTATTACGACGACAGCGCGGTCAGCCACCTCTTCGGCGTGGCGGCCGGACTCGACTCGATGATCCTCGGTGAGGGCGAGATCCTCGGCCAGGTCCGATCGGCCTGGCAGTTGGCCGAAGCGGAAGGCGCGTCGGGTCAGGCGATGGCGCGGGTCTTCCGGCACGCGATCGGACTCGGCAAGCGGGTCCGGACCGAAACCGCGATCGGGAGCCGCGCGCTCTCCATCTCGTCGGCCGCAGTCGCGCTCGCCGAGCGCACGATGTTCTCGCTGCGCGGTCGGTCGGTCCTCATCCTCGGCGCCGGCGACGTCGCCGAGGGTCTCGGACGCGCGCTCGTCAGTGCCGGCGTCGGTGAGGTGACCGTCGCGAACCGCACCCACGCCCGCGCGGTGGCCCTGGCCGAGAAGCTCGGAGGGCGCGCGGTGCCGCTCGGCGACCTGCCCGACGTGCTCACGGCCGTCGACGTGCTGCTCACCGCCACTGACTCCACCGAGGTCCACGTGGAACGGGCCGACGTGGAGGCCGTCATGGAGCGGCGATCCGGCACGCCGTTGCTCATCGTCGACGTCGCGGTGCCCCGTGATGTGGACCCGGGCGCGGCCGAGGTTCCCGGGGTCACCCTGCACGATGTCGACGACCTCCACCAACTCACCGAGGCGGCCCTCGACGAGCGACGCCGCGAAGTGGCGACCGTGCGCGAGATCATCGGCGAGGAACTCGAGCGGTTCCAGACCGACCGTGCCGCACGCGAGGTCGCGCCCCTCGTGACCAGCCTCCGTGAGCGGGCGGAATCGGTCCGCCAATCCGAGCTCGTGCGGTTCCGGGCCAAGCTCGACGCACTGGATCCCGAGTCCCGGGGCACCATCGAGGCACTCACGCAGGGGATCGTCAACAAGCTCCTCCACGAGCCCACGGTCCGGCTCAAAGAGGCCGCCGGCACGGCACGCGGTGAGCTGTTCTCCGACGCGCTCGCGGCCCTGTTCGACATCAGCGACCCCGAGGAATGACTGCGCCGATCCGAGTCGCCACGCGTGGCAGCGCGTTGGCGCTCTGGCAAGCCGATCTCGTCGCGACTCGCTTGGGGGTTCCCACCGAGCTGGTGGTCATCCGCACGCAGGGCGATCGTGACCGGACCAGCGCGATCCACGCCATCGGCGGCACCGGCGTGTTCGTGAAAGAGGTCCAGGACGCCGTGTTGGCCGGCGACGCCGACGTTGCGGTGCACTCGGCCAAGGATCTCCCGGCCGAGTCGATTCCCGGTCTCGTGATCGCGGCGGTCCCCGAGCGGGCCGACGTGCGCGACGCACTCGTCGGCCGGAGCCTTGTTGCGATTCCCGAGGGTGGCGTCGTCGGAACCGGCGCGGTCCGCCGACGTGCGCAACTTGCCGCGCACCGACCCGATCTGCATTTCGCCGAGCTGCGGGGCAACGTGCCCACGCGGGTGGAGAAGGCGGCCGAGTTCGACGCAGTGGTCGTGGCCCTCGCCGCGCTGACCCGGCTCGAGATGACCGACGCGGTCGCCGAGGTGCTCGATGTGGACGTGATGCTCCCGATGGTCGGTCAGGGCGCGCTCGCGGTCGAGTGCCGGACCGACGACGAGCGGGTCGGCGCCGCACTCGCATCCATCGACGACCGCCTCGCTCACGTTGCGCTGACGGCCGAGCGTGCATTCCTGCACACGCTCGGCGGCGGCTGCACGATGCCGTGCGGCGCGTACGCAACGGTCGACGCAGCCGCTTCGATCCACATCGACGCGATGCTCGCGACGGTCGACGGGTCCACGATGCTGCGCACCGAACTCGACGGCGACGACGCGACCTCGGTCGGCGTTGCCGCCGCGCGCCGGATCCTCGACGACCTCGGCGGCCAGAAGTTGTTGGACGGCGATGGGAGTGGCGCGTGACGGTGTACCTGGTCGGTGCCGGACCGGGCGACCCTGGTTTGATCACGGTGCGGGGGGCGGAGCTGTTGGCGCGTGCCGATGTGGTGGTCTACGACCGTCTCGCGCACCCGTCCCTGCTCGATCTCGCTCCGGCGACGGCTGCGCGCATCGACGTCGGGAAGGCACCCGGTCGCGTCGCGATGGACCAGGATGGCATCAACGCGACCCTGGTGGAACACGGTCGGACCGGAGCCGTCGTCGTGCGGCTCAAGGGTGGTGACCCGTTCGTCTTCGGGCGCGGCGGCGAGGAAGCCGAAGTGCTGATCGACGCCGGAATCCCGTTCGAGGTCGTTCCGGGCATCACCAGCGCGATCGCCGCTCCCGCCTACGCCGGCATCCCCGTCACCCACCGCGGCCTGTCGACGCACTTTACCGTCGTGACCGGCCACGAGGACCCGGCCAAGGGCTCGACCGACACCGATTGGCCGTCGCTCGCCCGGGCCGGTGGGACGCTCGTGATCCTGATGGGCGCGGGACGTCTCGACACGATCGTCGACCTGCTGATGGCCAACGGACGCGATCCGGAGACGCCGGTCGCAGCCGTGCGGTGGGGAACGCGTGCCGAGCAGGCCACCACCCGCGCCACGTTGTCGACGATCACGGCACTCGGCGTCGCGTCGCCGAGCGCCATCGTGGTCGGGCCGGTCGCCGGACTCGATCTCATGTGGTTCGAGAATCGGCCGCTCTTCGGACGGACCGTGGTGGTCACGCGCGCACGGGAGCAGGCCAGCACCTTGGCGCGCCGGCTCGAGGAGCTGGGCGCATCGGTCATCGAACTCCCGTCCATCGCGGTCGAGCCGCTGACCGTCGAGCATCCGCATCTCTCCGACGTTGCGTGGATCGTCTTCACCTCGGTGAACGGGGTGATCGGCTTCTTCGCCCGCGGCCTCGCGGCACACGACCTCGATGTCCGCGCGCTCGCCGGCTGCCGGATCGCCGCCATCGGGCCGGGGACGGCCGAGGCGCTCCTGCGCCATGGCATCCGGGCCGATCTGCTGCCCGAACGATCGGTCGCCGAGTCGCTGCTCGAGGCGTTCCCGCCCGCACTCACTGGCGAGCGCGTGGTGATCGCACGCGCCGAGACCGCGCGCGACGTCCTGCCCGAAGGACTCGAACGTCTCGGCTACGGCGTCGAGATCCTGCCCGTCTACCGCACCGTCACCGCCACGCCGGACCCCGCCGATCTCGACGCGGTCCGTACCGGCCGGGTCGACGCGATCACCTTCACCTCGGCCTCGACCGTCGACAACTTCTGCGACCTGGTCGGTGATCTCCCCGAGCCGCGCCCGCTCGTGATTTCCATCGGTCCGATCACGAGCGATGCCGCTCGGGCGAGGTCGTTGCCGGTGGATGCCGAGGCCGATCCCCACACCATCGACGGCCTGGTTGCGGCGGTCGTCGCCGGTCTCGCCGCCGATCGCGATCGGTAGCCTGGTCCGGTGAGCTTCCCCGAACAGCGTCCTCGTCGTCTCCGCCGTACCCCGGCCCTGCGCCGCCTCGTGGCCGAGACGCGGATCGGGGTCGACGATCTCGTCGCCCCACTGTTCGTCAAGGAGGGTATCGGCGATCCGCAACCGATCGCGTCGATGCCAGGTGTGGTCCAGCACACGCAGGAGAGCCTGCGCAAGGAAGTGCGGGCGCTGGCCGACCTCGGTGTCCCTGCGGTGATCCTCTTCGGGATCCCCGCCACCAAGGACGCCC
>JBBQXR010000352.1:0-3801 GCA_038209455.1 Acidimicrobiia bacterium | reverse complement strand
CGCCGTCGCGCTCGATGATCATGGCCCGCAACGTCTTGCGGAACGACGCAGGAGCCTCCGAGATCTCCAACAGGAGGGAGTGGGGGAACTCGCCCCGGTCGATGTCGCGCGTGGTGATCTCGGCGGTCGCCAACTCCACCTCCGTCACCGGGACCGGCGTGCCGTCGTACGCGAGACGCTGCACACCCTCGAGCGTGCCGGAATGCTCCGCGTCGAGGACCACGATCTGACCTCGGCTCCCACTCGGGTTGTCGGGGTTTGCCGGCGTCTCGCCGTCGAGTCGGAGGTACCGATGCGTCTCCTCGACGAGCCCGTACGGCTCGCTCGCGACGATGTACGTGTCGTCCGCAAGACCCACGTACAGCCCCTGACCGCTCCCGCGCAGCGCGAGGAACACCCGGCCGGGCGCCGCGCTGGTGTGCGCACCGATGGCCACCGAACCTTCGAAGCTCGCCACCGCGTCGCGGAAGGCGTCGATCGCGGGGAGGCCGGCATCGATCCCGCGAGCCATGAGCGCGGGGATGACCTTCGCGTCCGTGGTGATCTCAGGCGCGATCTCGAGGTGATGGAGCCCGACCAACTCGGCGTAGTTGTCGACGTCGCCGTTGAGCGCGGCCGACGCGTACGTCGACCCGGACCGCCCGACCTCGGCCTGATCCAACGGGTGTGCGTTCGCCTCGGAGATGATGCCGACACTCGCCCACCGCGTGTGGCTGAGCACCATCACCCTCGCGGTCTCGTTGGCGAGCGCGCCGTGCAGCAAGCCGTCACGCGTGATCGATGCACGCAACATCGCGACGTTGTCGCCGAGCTCGCCGATCTCGGCGGCGGCCTTGTACACGAAGCACAGTGCGCCGTCGACCGCTCGCACGGACCGATCCCGGTGCAACGGGTCGGCGCGTTGTGCACACAGTTCCGCCAGTCGTGCATCGTCGAGATCAAGTGCACCGTTCCGCACCACGATCTCCACGCCGGCGGAATCGCGGCCCCGCACCTCGAGGCGGTCGATCGCGGCGAGGGCGACCTGGATCGAGAGGAACCCGTCGATCGCCGCGACCATGGTTGATTCCCCGGCCAGGCCGGCGACGGCATCGGCGGTACGGAAGCGATCGCGCTGGATCGCCCACAGCCGATCCTTCACCTCCAGGAGCGCAAGGTTGAGCGCTTCGACGTGGGCGGGATCGGGGTGGAGTGCCTCATCGAGCCCGGCTTCGAACTCACGGACCAGCCGATCCTGACGGTCGAGCTCGTGGTTCAGGCGGGCGCGGCCGGGAACATCGGCGAGCAGTGCACGAACTCCGGCGCTGCCGCGAAGGGCGGCGTCGACGGTTCCGAGCTGCGCCGCCGCCGCCCGGAAATCATCGATCTGGGTGGCTTCGTGCGACGCACCCTGGGTCAACGCTGCGGTCGCGGCGGCCAGCAGATCGGCGAGTCCGGTGAGGTCCGGCGCCGGCCGATCGGAGGGGCGACGGAGGACCGCCACGATGCCGCACATGAGGCCGAGAATCCTACCGGCCGCTGGAGCGGGACCGGCCCGAATCCCGTTTATCCCTCTCCGAGCGCAGCCAGGAGGGCGACTTCCAGGGTGTCGGTGATCCGGTCGGCCGTGCCGCGGTCGGCGGCTTCCACCATCACCCGGACCACCGGCTCGGTGCCGCTCGGGCGTACCAACACGCGACCCTCGGATCCGAGGTCGGCCTCGGCCTCGGCCACCGCGACCCAGAAGCTCGCCGCCCCATCGAGACCCGCACGATCGGCCACGGTCACGTTGCGGAGGACCTGCGGGTACTTGACGACGACCGCCGCCAGGTCGGCCAGCGATCGACCGGCCCGGGTCATCGCGCCGACGAGCAGGATCCCGGTGAGCGGGCCGTCTCCCGTGGCCGCGTACTCGGACTCGATGATGTGGCCCGACTGCTCGCCACCGAGCACGAGGTCGTGTTCCTCCATCGCTGCGATCACCTGACGGTCGCCGACCGGTGTGGTGACGACGGTGATGCCGTGTGGTTCCAGCGCGTGATGGAGACCGAGGTTGGCCATCACCGTGGTGGCGATGGCGCGGTTGCGCAGCCGTCCGCGTGCATCCAGATCCAACGCCAGGATCGCAAGAATGTGGTCGCCGTCGACCACGGCGCCGCTGGCGTCGACCGCGACGACCCGGTCGGCATCACCGTCGAACGCCAATCCGAGGTCGGCAGCGACGTCGACGACGACTGCCGCCACGATCTCGGGGTAGGTGGATCCGCAGCCGGCATTGATGTTGGTGCCGTCGGGAGTTGCGTGGATGACGTCGATCGTGGCACCGAGCGCAGTGAACGCGGCCGGCGCCGCGAGCGAGGCGGCACCGTTGGCACAATCGAGAACGACCCGAAGACCGGCGAACGGCGAACCGCCACCGGCCGCCGCGACGAGATGTTCGACGTAGACGTCGACCGCGTCGGACTCCTCGACCGGCATCTCCGTGTGGGTCCCGGCGTCGATGTCCGTCGGCCCGAACAGCTCAGCGAGGGCGACCTCGACCGCGGCCTCGGTGGCGTCCCGCAGTTTCCGGCCGCCGCGCTCGAAGAGCTTGATGCCGTTGTCCGAGAAGCGGTTGTGGCTGGCCGAGATCATCACGCCGGGCGCATCCAACGCCGCGCACCGCGCGGCCAGGCCGGGAGTGGGCAGGACGCCGAGGCAACGGGTGGTGCCACCGGCACCGACGATGCCGGACACGAGCGCCGATTCCAACATCGGGCCCGATTCACGGGTGTCCCGGGCGATCAGGAACGGAGCGTCGGCGCCGAGCGCACGAACTGCGGCCGCGCCGAGACACCACGCGAGATGACCGGTGATCTCCGTACCCGCGTGGCCGCGGATGCCGTCAGTTCCGAAACGCGGCGCCATGGCGCGCGTCAGCCGACGGGCCGATTACCGCTTGGAGTACTGCGGCGCCTTCCGGGCCTTCTTGAGCCCGTACTTGCGCCGCTCCTTCTCACGCGCCGGGCGGGCTTCGGGGTCGAGGGCAATCAACGCACGGGCGATACCCAGACCGAGGGCGCCCGCCTGGCCGGCGATGCCGCCGCCGCGGATGGTGGCGTCGACGTCGTACACGTCGGCGGTCTGGGTGATCCGCAGGCTCTCGGTGGAGGCGGTGCGGTGGGTGGCGATGTGGAAGTACGCCTCGATGTCACGCCCGTTGACCACGATCTTGCCGGTGCCGGGGCGCAGCCGTACTCTCGCGACGGCTTCCTTGCGGCGACCGGTGGTCTGGATGAGGGGCTTGGTCATGATGCTTTCCTCGACGTCGTGATGACGCGGGTCTGCGGCATCTGCGCCGCGTGCGGGTGGGTGGGCCCGGAATAGACCCGGAGGTTCTTCAGCTGCGCACGACCGAGACGGGTCTTGGGCAGCATGCCCCGCACGGCGAGCTTGATGACCCGCTCGGGGTTGCGACCGAGCAGATGACCGAGGGACTCGGACCGGATGCCACCCGGGTAGCCCGAGTGCCGGTAGTACAGCTTGTCCTCGGACTTGCGCAGCGAGATGTCGATCTTCGACGCGTTGACCACGATCACGTGGTCGCCGTTGTCGACGTTCGGCGCGAAGGTCGGCTTGTGCTTGCCGCGCAGCAGCTGCGCGATCTCGGTCGCCAGCCGGCCGAGCACGATGCCCTCGGCGTCGATGACGTGCCAGGCGTGGTGAATATCCGACTCTTTGGGATGGAAGGTGCGCACAGATCCACTCTCTTCGATGTCACCCGGAGATGTCCGGGCGCGCGCGACCCGACCAGGCCGTGCACAAGGGGCGTGAGGATAGCCG